>CALMSE010000323.1 GCA_937872275.1 uncultured Leucobacter sp.
GGGTCGGAGACGGCGGGAAGTCGGCGCGGGCCTTCTGGCCGCGGCGCTCAGCCGGTCTTGCGCGTCTTGCGGCGCGCCGCCAGTTCGTCGACCCCGAGCGGCTCCGAGGAGCCCGCCGCTCGATGCTCGTCCATGTCGACCAGCGAGGTCTCGACCTCGCGCAGCACCTTGCCGACCGCGATGCCGAACACGCCCTGCCCGCGACTCACCAGGTCGATGACCTCGTCGTTCGAGGTGCAGAGATACACGCTCGCCCCGTCGCTCATGAGCGTCGTCTGGGCGAGGTCGTGCACCCCGGCCTCGTGCAGCTGCGCGACGGCGGTGCGGATCTGCTGCAGGGAGATGCCGGTGTCGAGGAGGCGCTTCACGAGCTTCAGCACCAGGATGTCCCGGAAGCCGTAGAGGCGCTGC
The DNA here is from genome assembly GCA_937872275.1 of uncultured Leucobacter sp. Classification (GTDB taxonomy): domain Bacteria; phylum Actinomycetota; class Actinomycetes; order Actinomycetales; family Microbacteriaceae; genus Leucobacter. The sequence continues at coordinate 412 of CALMSE010000323.1, forward strand.
GATCCCGAGCCCTGCGCGCCGCGCACCGTGGGCTCGACGAGCCCGGTGCGGGCCCAGTAGTCGAGCTGCCGGTAGCTGATGCCCGCGGCCCGCGCAGCCACCGCCCCCTTGAAGCCGCCGTCGGCGTTCGGCTGCGGGAGCCCGTCGTCGAAGAGGGTGCCCGGGGCGGTGGAGTTCGGGGTGAAGTTCTCCATCGCGACCCTTCTTGAAGCTCTCGTATGCGGCTCACTCAACCGTACCCGCCGTGGGGGTCCGGAGCAATTAACCTTCAACTAAAACTTTAGGCGTGTCGCCGGGGGTTCACTTGCCCAGCCGACGCCGGAGCACTCCGCCGCGCACCGTCTCCAGCAGGCCGGCGAGTTCCAGCGCCGCCTCGTCGCCGCGAGGGCTGCCCGTCCGCGATCCGCGGGCCCCGACGGCCTGCCCGATCAGCTCGGCCTCGCGCTCGGCGGCGACCCTCACGGCGCGCAGGTGGCGCGGCGTGATCCCCTGCTCCGCGAGACGCATCAGCGCGGTGAGCTCGGCCACCGTCTCGTGCGGGAACACCTCGGCCGCGGGCAGCATGCCGGCGGCGATCGCCTCGCCGATGAAGCGCGACGAGGCGCCCGTGAGGCGCTGCAGCTCGTCGCGCCCGAGCAGTCGGCGCGGCGTCAGGATGCTCGAGGCGCTGCGGGGGGCCGCGCCGGGGATGACCGGATCGCGCCCGGCGTCCATCTCCTCCAGCACCTCCGCGATCACCCGCAGCGGCAGGTAGTGCTCCCGCTGCAGGGTGAGGATGAGCCTGAGCCGCTCGACGTGCGCCTGCGAGAACTTGCGGTAGCCCGACTTGGTGCGCTCGGGGCTCACGAGCCCCTGCTCCTCGAGGAAGCGGAGCTTCGACGGGCTGAGGTCGGCGAAGTCGCCCTGCAACCGCTCGAGGACCTGACCGATGCTGAGAAGCCCCGCGCTGGCCTGCGCGTGAGCCGGACGCCCCATCCGCCTACCCCTGATCCGGCAGGTCGAACCGCGAGGCAAAGAAGGTGAACTTGAACTTGCCCACCTGCACTTCTGCGCCGTCCTCCAGCTCCACCTCCGCGTCGATGCGGCGACCGTCGCAGAACGTGCCGTTCAGGGAGCCCAGGTCGCGCACCGAGAAGCGCGTGCCCTCGCGGCGGAACTCGGCGTGCCGACGCGAGACCGTGACATCGTCGAGGAAGATGTCGACCGCGGGGTGACGCCCTGCGATCGTGCTGTCTTCATCGAGCAGGAACCGCGCGCCCAGGTTCGCGCCGCGGCGCACGACCAGCAGGGCCGCGCCCGAGGGCAGCGCCCGCACCGCCTCCTGCTCGTCGATCGTGAGATCGGTGGCGTGGGAGCGGATCATGGCGCCCAGATCTTCGCGGAACTGCTGGGTGGCGCGCGCCTCCGTGTCACCCGCTCGGCGGGTCTCGCGCTCGGCGTTCACGTCATCACCCACTCTCGTTCGCGACGGACCGGGCGGCGTATCGCACCCGTTACCTCTACGTTATCGCAGCGCTGCCGCGCGCGCATCTCGGAGACGGCCCGCCGCCGCCCGGATCAGAGGCGTTCGTGGACCTCGAGGAACTCGTAGACCTCGTGGGCGTCGACGCCCGGGAAGGTGCCCGTGGGCAGCGCGGCCAGCAGGCTCGTGGGCGTCGCCGCTTCGGGCCAGGCCGCGCTCCCCCACTTGCGGGTGAGCTCGTCGCTCGCCCGGCGGCAGCAGCGCTCGTCGGGGCAGTCCGAGCGGCTGCGGTGCGGGGTCTCGCGCCCACGGAACCACTTCACCGCGTCGAAGGGCACCCCGACGCTCACCGAGTACTGCCCCTCCTTCGCCTTCTCGACGCGCGAGGTGCACCAATAGGTGCCGCCCGTCGCCATGTCGGTGTACTGGTACCAGGGGTTGAAGAGGTCGGGCTGGCTGAAGACGGTGCGCGCGGTCCAGTTGCGGCAGACGGCCGCCCCCTCGAGATTGCCGAGCGCGTCGGAGGGGAAGCGCACCCCGTCGTTCTCGTACGCCTTGATGAGGGTGCCCGACTCGTGCACCTTCATGAAGTGCACCTCGAGGTCGAGCCGCTCGGTGGCGAGGTTCGTGAAACGGTGCGCCGCCATCTCGTAGGACACCCCGAAGGCGTCGCGCAGATCCTCCATCGAGATCTGCCGCTGCCTCTTCGCCTCGGCGAGGGCCGTCACCGCGCTCTCCTCGGGCAGCAGCACCGCACCCGCGAGGTAGTTGGCCTCTACGCGCTGCCTCAGGAACCCGCCGTACCCGCGGGGCTCCTCGTGGGCGCACACGACGCTCGCCAGGGCGCGCAGGATCGGCGCCCGCGCGTCCCGGGAGGGCAGGGTGCTGCTCAGGTAGATCCGCCCATTGCGCTGGTCGATCACCGAGCGGGTGGAATGGGGCAGGTCGCCCACGTAGTGCAGGGTGAAGCCGAGCCTCTCGGCGATGTTGGCGACGAGCTGCTGCGAGACGGGCCCGCCCGCGTAGCCCGCGGAGTCCAGCAGCTTCGCGGCCGCCGCCTCGAGTTCGGCGTAATAGTTGCCCCGCACGCGCATCTCGGCGCGCAGCTCGGTATTGGCGCGACGCGCCTCCTCCGGCGTCGCCGCCCGCTCCCGGTGCAGCCGCTCGACCTCTTGATGCAGTCCGAGCACTGCCTGCAGCGTGTCGTCGGGGGTCGCCTTCGATACGCGGATCGCGCGGATGCCGAGCGAGCGGAAGACGGGGCCGCGCTGCGCCCGCTCGACCGCGATCTCGAGCGCCGCCCGTTCGCTGGGCGCCTCGTCCGCGAGCAGCTCGTCCACGGTGCAGTCGAGCGCCTGGGCGAGCGCCCGCAGGAGGGGCAGCCGGGGCTCTCGACGGCCGTTCTCGATCGCCGAGATCTGCGAGGGCGCACGATCGACGGCGGCGGCGAGCTGCTCGAGCTTCATGCCGAGCCCGGTGCGCCTCTCGCGGATGCGACGGCCGAGCACGAGCGCGTCGGCCTCCTCCTCCGCAGCGGGCGCGCCGGCAGCCGGGGTGGAGGTCGCAGGGGGTCGGTCATCGCTTCGTACGAGCATGTCCACCATGGTGCCATCCCCGGAAAATTCCGGCAAGTAGAAATAATCGGATATTTCTCACCCGGAACCGAGCGATCACCCCCCGGATCTCCCCCAATGATGGAACTACCGCCGCTTCGGTACTCGATGCGGCGAACACGAGAGACACAGGAGAAGCGACATGAGCACCGAGGCACCGCAGACCCCCGCCGAGCAGCTGGCATGGGACTGGGCGAACGACCCGCGCTGGGAGGGCATCGCCCGCGACTACAGCGCCGACGACGTCGTCCGACTGCGGGGCCGGGTTCAGGAGGAGCACACCCTCGCCCGCCGAGGCGCGGAGAAGCTCTGGCAGCAGCTGACCGCGGAGGCAGCCGAGGGCCGCTACACGAACGCCCTGGGGGCGCTCACCGGCAACCAGGCGGTGCAGCAGGTGAAGGCCGGCCTGCGCGCCATCTACCTCTCGGGCTGGCAGGTGGCGGCCGACGCCAACCTCTCGGGCCACACCTACCCCGACCAGAGCCTCTACCCGGCGAACTCGGTGCCGCAGGTCGTGCGCCGCATCAACAACGCGCTGCTGCGGGCCGATCAGATCGAGCACGCCGAGGGCATCCAGACCGTCTCGGACTGGCTCGTGCCGATCGTCGCCGACGCCGAGGCCGGCTTCGGCGGGCCGCTCAACGCCTACGAGCTCATGAAGTCGATGATCGGCGCGGGCGCCGCGGGCGTGCACTGGGAGGACCAGCTCGCGAGCGAGAAGAAGTGCGGCCACCTGGGCGGCAAGGTGCTCATCCCGACCCAGCAGCACGTGCGCACCCTGAACGCGGCCCGGCTCGCCGCCGACGTCGCGGGCGTGCCGACCGTCGTCGTGGCGCGCACCGATGCCGAGGCCGCGACGCTCATCACGAGCGACGTCGACGAGCGCGATCGCCCCTTCATCACCGGCGAGCGCACCGCCGAGGGCTTCTACAAGGTGAAGAACGGCCTCGAGCCCTGCATCGCCCGCGCCCACGCCTACGCGCCGTACAGCGACCTCATCTGGATGGAGACCGGCACCCCCGACCTCGACCTCGCCCGCCGCTTCGCCGAGGGCGTCAAGGCGGAGTTCCCCGATCAGATGCTCGCCTACAACTGCTCGCCCTCCTTCAACTGGAAGCAGCATCTCGACGACGAGACCATCGCGAAGTTCCAGCGCGAGCTGGGGGCCATGGGCTACACCTTCCAGTTCATCACGCTCGCCGGCTTCCACGCCCTCAACAGCTCGATGTTCGACCTCGCCCACGGCTACGCCCGCGACGGCATGACCGCCTACGTCGAGCTGCAGGAGCGCGAGTTCGCCGACGAGGCCCGCGGCTACACCGCGACGAAGCACCAGCGCGAGGTCGGCACCGGCTACTTCGACGCCGTCTCCACCGCGCTCAACCCCGACGCCAGCACCCTCGCCCTCGTGGGCTCGACCGAGGAGGGTCAGTTTCACTGACCCGCCCATGAACGCAGAAAGGCAGTTCCACTGATGCTCACCACCGCAACCCAGACCGCCCGCATCGAGGTGCTCGGCCCCGCCATCGACCGGGCCGACGAGATCCTCACCCCCGAGGCCCTCGGGTTCCTCACCGAGCTGCACCGCCGCTTCGCCGGCGCCCGCCACGAGCGCCTGGCCGAGCGCCAGCGCCGCCGCTACGAGATCGGCAACGGCCGCGACCCGCGGTTCCGCGACGACACCCGCGCGATCCGCGAGGATCCGAGCTGGCGCGTCGCCGGCCCCGGCCCCGGCCTCGAGGACCGCCGCGTCGAGATCACCGGCCCGACCGACCCGAAGATGACGATCAACGCCCTCAACTCGGGCGCCCGCGTCTGGCTCGCCGACCAGGAGGATGCGACGAGCCCCACCTGGCAGAACGTGATCGGCGGGCAGCTCTCGCTCTTCGACGCGATCCGCGGGGAGCTCTCGTACCGGAGCCCGGAGGGCAAGGAGTACCGCGTCACCGCCGAGCGCACGCCGACCATCGTGATGCGGCCCCGCGGTTGGCACCTGGTGGAGAAGCACCTGCGCTTCACCGACGCCCAGGGCCGGTCGGGCGCCGCGAGCGGCAGCCTCGTCGACTTCGGGCTCTACGCCTTCCACAACGCGGCGGAGCTCGTGGCGCGCGGCCGCGGCCCCTACTTCTACATCGCCAAGCTCGAGTCGAGCGAGGAGGCGAAGCTGTGGGACGACATCTTCAGCTTCACCGAGGAGCGCCTGGGCCTCCCCCACGGCACGATCCGCGCGACGGTGCTCATCGAGACGCTGCCGGCAGCCTTCGAGATGGAGGAGATCCTGTACGTCATGCGGGATCACATCGCGGGCCTCAACGCCGGCCGCTGGGACTACATCTTCTCGATCATCAAGAACTACCGCGGTCGCGGCGCCCGCTTCGTGCTGCCGGACCGCAGCGAGGTCACCATGACGGTGCCGTTCATGCGGGCGTACACCGAGCTGCTCGTGAAGACCTGCCACCGGCGGGGCGCGCACGCGATCGGCGGCATGAGCGCGTTCATCCCGAACCGCCGCGATCCCGAGATGACCGAGCGGGCCGAGGAGAAGGTGCGCGCCGACAAGCGCCGCGAGGCGGCCGACGGCTTCGACGGCACCTGGGTGGCCCACCCCGATCTCATCCCGGTCGCGCAGGCGGAGTTCGACGCGGTGCTGGGCGACCGCCCGAACCAGCTCGACCGGCAGCGCGAGGACGTCGAGGTGACCGCCGAGCAGCTGCTCGACGTGCGGATCGGCCGCGACATCACCGACTCTGGTGTGCGGGACAACGTCGCGGTGGCGATCCGCTACATCGAGGCCTGGCTGCGCGGCCTCGGCGCCGTCGCCATCGACGGCCTCATGGAGGACGCCGCGACCGCCGAGATCAGCCGCTCGCAGATCTGGCAGTGGATCCACCAGGATCAGACGACGGCCGAGGGCACCCGCATCACCCGCGAGTGGGTGGAGGGCCTCATCGGCGAGACTCTGGCCGGACTCGAGCGGTTCCCGGGCGATCGCTACGAGGAGGCGACCGAGCTCTTCCGCGACGCTGCGACCGGGGACCACTTCCCCGCGTTCCTCACGGTGCCGGCCTACAGCCGGTACCTGGTCGACGCCTGACGCGCCACCGGATCGCGGTCCCGCTCTCGGACGGAGGGCGGGACCGCTTCCCGTTTCACTCCCTGTCCGAGCGCTCGATCGCGGGGGCGAGCTCGTCGAGCACCAGGGAGTCGGTGTCGAGCTGAGAGGCCCGGTAGGCCGCGCGGCCCACCATGTGCGCCGCCACGGGGGCGGTCAGCGACTGGAAGACGAAGACCGGCAGCAGCGCGAGCAGCGTCATGAAGGAGCGCTCGGAGAGCGCGACCGCGGCGATGATGAGCAGCAGGCCGAAGATCTGCGGCTTGGTCGCCGCGTGCAGGCGGCTGAGCACGTCGGGGAAGCGCAGCAGGCCGATTCCCGCCGCGACCGAGAAGACGACCGCCCCGAACACGCAGACGAGCGCGGCGATGTCGAGCACCAGATCAAGCATCGCGATCCGCTCCCCTCTCGGTGTCCCGTTCGGCGCGGCGGCGCACGTAGCGCGCGAGGACGATGGTCGCGAGCACCGCGGTCGCGGCGACCCCCGTCATGAGCGGGATGGCCTCCGTGTGCCCGCGCAGGACCATGTCGGTCCCCACCGATATGAGCAACGTGGTCAGCAGCACATCGCTCGCGACCATGCGGTCGAGGATCGTGGGACCGCGCACGATCCTCACGATCGCGAACACCGCGGTGACCGTGAGGCCCGCGATCGCCGCGATCGTCACCGCGAGCTGGAATGCGCTCATCGCACCGCCTCCACTTCCTCGCGCGAGCCGACCGCCCGGATCAGCAGCTCCTCGATGCGCGCCGTCTGCCGGCGCGCCCGCTCGATCTCCCGTTCGGTGGGCGTGTTGAGCACGTGCAGGTAGAGGATGGACGCGAAGCGATCCGCCTCCACCACGAGGGAGCCCGGGATCAGGGAGACCGTCAGACCGACCATGGTCAGGATGAAATCGGAGCGGGTGCGCAGCCGCATCGCGATGATCGCGGTGCGCGGCGGCGGACCCGGGCGCACCGCCAGCCAGGCGACCTGCACGGAGGCGATCGCGAGATGCCAGAGGAAGTACACGAGGTAGCGGGCCGCCCACCAGACGTTGAAACGGCCGGCGAGTTCCACCGGCGGCAGGTAGAAGATGCGCATCGCGAGGATCGAGACCAGCACCCCGCTCGCGAGGCTCATCCACGAGACCTCGTGCCAGAGGGCCATCCAGGTGATCACGAGTCCGATGAGCAACGGCAGCTCGTACCAGCGGAACAGCACCCGCTCGAACCTCTGCTTCGGCGACATCAGCCCTCACCCCCGCCCGCGGCGGTGCCCTCGCCCGGGTCGATCGTCGTGCTCGCGAACGGGTCGTAGCCGCCCTCCGGCTCGGTGTCGCCGCTGCCGCCGCCGAGACCCGGGCGGTCCGGGCCCAGCACCCGCTCGACCATGAGGCCGGGACGCACCAGGTCTTCCCCGGCGCGCGTCGCGTAGGCGTACAACGGGCCGGCGAAGACCGTGAGCGCGAGGCCCACCGCGACCATGCCGGTCGTCGCGCCGATCATCAGGCGCGGCGTCTCGCGCTGCTGCTGCAGCGGGAGCGCGTCGGGCGCGTCGTGCAGGCGCTCGAGCAGGTCGACCTCCCGGCCCTGCAGCATGATGGCCTCGGTGCTCGAGGGCTTCGGCGCGGCAGCCCCGCCCAGAGCCGCGGCCCGCGTGCGCCAGAAGGCGAGGCTCCAGGCGCGGGCGAGCGCGTAGAGGGTGAGCAGCGAGACGAGCGCGCCGATGCCGATGAGCCAGTAGGCCCCCGGTGTGGCGAGCTCGGCGCCGGCCGTGAAGAGCCCGAGCTTGCCGATGAAGCCCGAGAACGGCGGGATGCCGCCGAGGTTCAGCATCGGGATGAAGAAGAGCACCGCCACGACGGGCGCCGCGCGCAGCATGCCCCCGAGGCTCGCGAGCGAGGTCGTCCCGCCGTGCCGCTCGAGCAGGCCGACCGCCAGGAACAGGGTCGTCTGCACGATGATGTGGTGGGCGATGTAGTAGATCGTCGCGGCGTAGCCGGCCGGCGTCGCGAGCGCGATGCCGAAGATCAGATAGCCGATGTGGCTGACGAGCGTGAACGAGAGCAGGCGCTTGATGTCGGCTTGGGAGACCGCGCCCAGGATGCCGACGAGCAGCGTCAGCGCCGCGATCGCGAGCAGCAGCGGATCGACGCTCGACTCCGGGAAGAGCTGCGTCTGACTGCGGATGATGGCGTAGACGCCCACCTTGGTGAGGAGGCCCGCGAACACCGCGGTCACCGGTGCGGGCGCGGTGGGGTACGAGTCGGGCAGCCAGAAGGCGAGCGGGAAGATCGCGGCCTTCACTCCGAAGGCGATCAGCAGGGCGAGGTTCAGGAGCAGCTGCACGTTGGACGGCAGCTCGGCGATGCGCAGCGTCAGGTGCGCCATGTTCACCGTGCCGGTCGCCGCGTAGATCAGTCCGATCGAGGCGAGGAAGAGGATCGAGGAGACGAGCGACACCACGACGTACGTCACGCCCGCGCGGATCCGCGGCCCCGTGCCGCCCAGCGTGATGAGCACGTAGCTCGCGACGAGCAGCACCTCGAAGCCGACGTACAGGTTGAAGAGGTCGCCCGCGATGAACGCGTTGCAGACGCCGGCGCCGAGCACGAGATAGGTCGGGTAGTAGATCGAGACCGGCGTCTCGTCGTCGCCGTCGGCGAGGCCCTGTCCGAGCGAGAAGAGCAGCACGCCGAGCAGCACCACCGCGGAGACGGCGAGCATGAGCGCGGTCAGGCGATCCACCACCAGCGCGATGCCGAAGGGCGCCGCCCAGCCGCCGACCTCCATCACCAGGGTGCCGTGCGCGTCGACCGCCCACATGAAGGCGAGGCCGAGCACGAGCACCGCGGTGAGCGCCGCCACGGTGATGAGCTGCTGCGCGCGGCGGCGACCCGGCAGCGCGAGGGCGAGGGCGGCGCAGCCGAGCGGGATCAGCACGACGAGGGGGATCAGGGAGGTCACGATCCTGCCTCCTCTGCCGCTTCGTTCTCGTCCTCGAACTCGTGGGTCTCGGCGAGATCCTCGTCGGTGACCTCCTCGGTCGTGAGCGTCTCGGACTCGGCCAGTTCGAGATCGAGATCGTCGTCGTGCACCACGTCCTCGTCCTGACGCGCCAGGCGCCAGGAGCGGTAGATGAGCGCGAGCATGAAGGCGCTCACCCCGAAGGTGATGACGATCGAGGTGAGGATGAAGGCCTGCGGCAGCGGATCGCTCATCTCCTCGGGATCGGCGTCGCCGTAGATGGGCGCCGCGCCGAAGGACCCGCTCGTGAGGAACAGCAGCAGGTTGGTCGCATTGCCCACCAGCAGGAAGCCGAGCAGCACGCGGGTCAGGCTGCGGTCGAGCAGCAGGTAGACGCCGCAGGCGAAGAGCACCACCATGATGGCGACGAGGGCGAGGGGCATGGTCATCGGCTCGCCTCCCCCTGGCTCGGGGCGCTCTCCTGCAGAGCGCCGTCCTGCTGGTCGCCGTCGCGATCCATCTCCTCTTGACGGTCGACCTCGGCACCGAGGCTGCGCAGCACGTCGAGCACGAGCCCGAACACCACCAGGTAGACGCCGACGTCGAAGAGCGTCGAGGTGACGAGCGGCAGCGTGCCGAAGGGGCCGAGGTCGAGATCGACCCAGGCCGAGGCGAGGGCCGACTGCCCGAAGAAGAGGGGCAGCAGTGCCATCGTGGCGGCGAGGGCGAGGCCGGCGCCCAGGATGCGGCCGGCGTCGATCGGCACCGTCGCGCCCAGCTCGTCGCGTCCTCCGGTGAGGTAGCGGGCCACGAGCGCGAGGCCCGCGACGAGACCGCCGGTGAAGCCGCCGCCCGGCGAGTTGTGGCCGGTGAGCAGCAGGTAGAAGGAGAGCAGGATGAGCGCGTGGAAGATCAGCCGCACCACGACCTCGAGCAGGATCGAGCGCCGCGACGGATCGAGGTTGCGGCCCGCGAGCAGCCAGGTGCGGCGCTGCGCGGGATCGTTCGGATCTGCCACCCGCCGCAGGTAGTCGCGGATCTGCGACTGGGCCTCGCGCCGACGCAGCTTCGGCAGCCGATCCACTCGGGTGCTGATGAAGACGAGCGAGGCCACGCCCGTCGCAGCGGCGAGGATCACCGACAGCTCGCCCAGGGTGTCCCAGCCGCGGATGTCGACGAGCATGACGTTCACCACGTTGTCGCCGTGGCCGCCGTCGTGAGCGAGATCGGGCAGCAGCAGCGAGATGGGATCGGCGACGCGGGAGCCGAGCGCGACCAGGGCGACGACGCCCAGCACCAGGCCGACCCCGGCCCCGAGCAGGGCGCGGATCCACCGCTTCGCGACCGTGCCGCGCCGCACCGCGATGTGCTGCGGCAGGCGACGGATCACGAGCACGAAGGCGATGAGGGTGACCGTCTCGACGAGCGCCTGGGTGAGCGCGAGATCGGGCGCGCCGTGCAGTGCGAAGATCGCGGCCATGCCGTAGCCCGTGACGCCGACCAGCACCACCGCCTGGAATCGGGTGCCTGCGCGCAGCGCGAACAGGGCCGCCGCGATGACCACGATCGCGATCGAGACCTGGACGGGCGAGCTCGCGACGAGCAGCCCCGAGGGCCAGCTGCCCGTGACGATGACGGTGCCGCCGAGAGAGCCGATGAGCACCGCGAGGATCACCGCCAGGTAGAAGGGAAGGGAGCCGCGCTGGGTGAGCGCCGTGAGCCGCACCGCCAGCACGTCGACCCAGTGGGTGATGAGCCAGTAGACGTGGGAGGCGGAGAACTGCTCGGGCAGCGCGGGCATCGGCCCGCGCCTGCGGATGACCGCCCAGGCCAGCAGCGTTCCCGCCGCGAGCACGAAGATCGAGGCCCCGAGGGCGGGCGTGAATCCGTGCCAGAGCGCGAGGTGCTCCGTGGCCTCGGCCCCTGCACCGATGGCGCCGCGGAACCAGGGGTCGAGGAGGGAGGCGCCGAGACCGCCCAGCAGCGTCAGGGCGGCGAACACCGCCGGCGCGACCAGGATCGAGGGCGTCTCGCGGTGCACGATGGTGCACAGCTGGATATCGCGCTTGGTGGCGAAGGTGCCCCAGAGGAAGCGCGCCGTGTAGGCGACGGTGAGTACGCTGCCGAGCACCGCGAGCACGAAGACCACGATGCCGAGCGGGCGATCCGCCCCCACGGCGAGCAGTTCGGTGAAGGCCGACTCCTTCGCCACGAAACCGAGGAATGGCGGGAGCCCCGCCATGCTGGCGGCGGCGAACACGGCGATCGTGGCGAGCACCGGGGCTCGTCTGCCGAGCCCGCTCAACTTGCGCATGTCACGCGTGCCGGTGCGGTGGTCGACGATGCCGACGGTGAGGAAGAGCGGAGCCTTGGCGACCGCGTGCGCGAACACGAGGGCGAGGCCCGCGAACGCGGCTTCCGGGCCGCCCACGCCGAGCACCATCACCATGAGGCCCAACTGGCTGACGGTGCCGTGAGCGACGATGAGCTTGATGTCGAACTGCTTCAGCGCGCGGATGCCGCCGTTGAACAGCGTGATGGCTCCGAGCACCACGAGCGTCTCCCGGTAGCCGGGAACCTCGTCGAAGCCGGGACCGAGGCGCAGGATCAGATAGATGCCGGCCTTGACCATCGCGGCCGCGTGAAGGTAGGCGCTGACCGGGGTCGGCGCCGCCATCGCGCCGGGCAGCCAGAAGTGGAACGGGAAGATCGCGCTCTTCGAGAGGGCGCCCGCGAGGATCAGGTACACCGCGACGATGGCGAGCGGCCCGCTGGGCGGCGCCGCGACGATGGCGCTGAGGTCCGAAGCACCGGTCAGCGCATGCAGGATGACCAGGCCGACGAGCATCGCGAGGCCGCCCGCGGTCGTCACCATGAGGGCCTGCAGCGCGGCGGAGCGACTCGTGCGCTGTCTGGAGACATGCCCGATCAGCAGGAACGAGAAGACGCTCGTGCACTCCCAGAAGATGAAGAGCAGATAGATGTTGTCGGCGAGGACGAGGCCGAGCATCGAGACCGCGAAGCCCAGGAAGACCGAGCCGAAGCGGGCGAGGCCCTCCTCTCCCGCTTCGAAGTAGTTGCGGCAGTAGAGCAGCACGAGCGCGCCCACCCCGGTCACGAGGAGTGCGAACATGAGGGAGAGCACGTCGAGTCGGAGCGCGAGGTCGAGGCCGAGCTGCGGAACCCATCCCAGGCGCTCCTCGAGCACCTCGCCGTTCAGCACGGCGGGGGCCTGGACCGCGAAGAGGACGAAGACGGCGGCGAGAGCCGCTGCCGCGACGAAGAAGGCGTTGCGCTGAAAGCGTCGGATCAGCGGGTAGGAGAGCAGAGCCACGATGGAGAGGACGAGAAGCGCGGTCGTCATCATCTCCATCCGCCGCTCCCCTCCGCTTTGACCAAGCGTCCGAAGACAATCCTATCGGAGGCGTCGCCTGCAACCCCGCCGAAACCGCCCCCTCGATGAGGGAGCATCGACGCCGCTGAACAAAAAAAAGGGGCCGACCTCGATGCGAGGTCGGCCCCATGAAGAGGTCCGGCGGTGTCCTACTCTCCCACACCCTCCCGAGTGCAGTACCATC
>CALMSE010000324.1 GCA_937872275.1 uncultured Leucobacter sp.
TCCTCGCGGGGTCGGCGCGCGCGGGCCCGTCCGCGTCCCGGGCGGTGCGCATCGGTGCCGCGGGAGGCACCCATAACATCGAAATTTTCGAATTTTAACTCTTATAAATTCATACTTTTGCATTTTTGCGAAGCCTGGAACACTCGGTGTTGGAAGCGCGGGAGAGGCAACGTCCCCCGCAGACCCGCCCAGCGGCAAAGGAGCCCAGATGCACGACTCTGCTGAGACCACGGCGATCGACTACGCCGGAGCGGTGGCGGCCCACCTGCAGCGGGCCTCCATCGAGACGATGCCCGAGCGCACCATCGCCCGTGCGAAGGAGCGGCTGATCGACAGCGTCGGCAACCTGCTCGCGGGCGTGAACGCCACCGGCAACGCCGCCGCGCGATCGGTCTTCCTCGGCTACGGCGGAGCCCCCGAGTCGACCGTCGTGGGAACCGGGGCCTCCCTGCCCGCGCCCCACGCGGCGATGCTCAACGCGATGGCGATGCGCTCCTGGGACTTCGAGGCGGTCGGGGCCGAGGCCGCCGACGCGAGCATGGTCGCCGCGCACATCAGCGGCACCACGGTGCCCGTCGCGCTCGCCGCCGCCGAGCGTGCGAAGAGCTCGGGACCGGCGTTCCTCGAGGCGCTCATCCTCGGCGACGACCTCGCCTCCCGCCTCGCGGTCGCCTCGGGCTTTCACACGGCGAGCGGCGGAGACAACACCGGCACCGTCAACGTCATGGGCGGCGCCGCGATCGTCGGCAAGCTCGAGGGCTTCACCGAGACCCAGTACCGGCACGCCCTGGGCCACGCGCTCAACCAGATGGCGGGCACGGTGCAGAACCTCTTCGACAAGGCCGACAGCTTCAAGCTGCCGCAGGCGATGGGCGCGCGCAACGCGATCGTCGCCGCCGACCTGGCCCGAGCCGGGTTCACCGGCCTGCACGACGCCCTCGGCTCCGCCTTCGGGTTCTTCAAGCTGTTCAGCCCGGCGCCCGCGCCCGAGAAGCTCGTCGCCTCGCTCGGCGAGGACTACTACGGCGACATGATCATCAAGCCGTGGTCGTCGTGCCGGGCGGCCCACCCCTCGCTCAACGCGGTGCTGCGCCTCCGCGAGGAGCACGGACTGCGCCCCGCCGACATCGAGTCCGTCGAGATCCACGTCACCCCGACCACGAAGCGCGGCTTCACCGGCCAGGACTTCTCGGCCGCGCCCGGCAGCGAGGTCGACGGCATGTTCAGCATCCCCTTCAACGTCGCCGTCGGGCTCATCGAGGGCACGGTGCGGCCCGAGCACCTGAGCGTCGAGTACATGACGAGCCCCGCCGTGCGCGAGCTGCTCGACCGGGTCACCCTCGTCGACAGCCTGCCCCCGGCCGAGTACCAGACGGCCGAGGCCGTCGTCGTGACGCGCTCCGGCGCGCGACTGCACCACCGCGTCGACGGCGTGCTCGGAGACATCCACCGCAGCCCGCTCGGCCGCGACGAGGTGCTCGAGAAGTACTTCCTCAACGTCGCCTTCGGCGGTCGGCGCACGCGCGCCGAGGCCGAGCGGATCCTGCAGTTCATCGACGCGATCGAGCAGCAGGAGAGCATCGCCGACCTCGCCGAGATGCTCTCCTGACCCGCCACTCCCCTCCCCGAACGAAAGAAGCAGCAGCATGACCGAACCGGCGACCGCGGCGCAGCTCCGGGCCGACGCCTTTCTCTCCGAACCGCTCGGGCTCTTCATCGACGGCGCCTACGTCGCGGGTCGCGGCGGGATCCGAGACCTCATCGACCCGACGAGCGGGGCGGTCTTCGCGCGGGCGACGATGGCCTCGGCCGACGACATCGACGCCGCGGTGCGATCGGCCCACCGGGCCCGGGCCGAGTGGTCGGCGCTGCCGCCGGCCGCGCGGGGGCGGGCGATCCACCGCCTCGGCGAGCTGATCGAGGCGAACCTCGAGGAGTTCGCGCGGCTCGAGGCCCGCAATACCGGCAAGCCGCTCGCCCAGGCGCGCGCGTTCGACGTGGCGCACGCCGCCGAGGGCGCGATCGCCAACGCCGGCTGGGCCACCCGCCTGAACGGCGAGACCCGCGACATGTCGCGCCCGGGTCGGTGGCAGGCCATGACCCTGCGCCAGCCCGTCGGCGTCGTCGGCGCGATCGTGCCCTGGAACGCGCCGTTGCCGATGGCCGTCAACAAGACCACCGCCGCGCTCGCCGCCGGCTGCACCGTGGTGCTGAAGCCCTCCGAGCTGACCCCGGTGACGGCGCTGCGGCTCGGCGACCTGCTGAACGAGGCGGGTATCCCGCCGGGCGTCGTCAACATCGTGCCGGGCGCCGGGGCCGAGGCCGGCCGCGCGCTCGTGCGGCACCCGCTCGTCGCCAAGATCGCCTTCACCGGCTCGACCCGGGTCGGCCGCGAGATCGGCGAGTCGTGCGCGGCCGACATGAAGCGGTTCTCGCTCGAGCTCGGGGGCAAGTCGCCCGTCATCGTCTTCCCCGACGCGAACCTGGCCAAGGCCGTGCCGGCGGTCGCGATGGGCATCTTCGGCAACACCGGCCAGGTGTGCGCCGCGGGCTCCCGGCTCTTCGTGCACGAGCGCATCCACGACGAGTTCGTCGCGGGGGTGCGGCGCATCGCGGAGTCGCTCCGCGTGGGCTCCGGCCCCGATGCCGAGCTCGGCCCGCTCATCTCGGAGGCGCAGAAGGAGCGCGTGCTCGGCTACATCCGCTCGGGCGTCGAGGAGGGCGCGTCGGTCATCACCGGCGGCGACGTCGAGGGCCCCGGCTACTTCGTCTCCCCGACGGTCGTGGTCGACGCCCGGCCCGACATGAGAATGGTGCGCGAGGAGATCTTCGGCCCGGTGCTCGCGGTGCAGCGGTTCGACGACGACACGTCGATCGAGGAGCTGCTGCAGCGGGCCAACGACACCGAGTACGGTCTCTCGGCCTCGGTGTGGACCCGCGACATGAGCACGGCGTTCAGGCTCGCGCAGGGCCTCGAGGCGGGGACCGTCCGCCTCAACAGCGCGGTCGGCATCGATCCCGCGATCCCGTTCGGCGGCTTCAAGGCCTCGGGCGTCGGCCGCGAGAACGGCATCGAGGGCGTCGAGCAGTTCACCGAGCTCAAGAGCGTCGTGATCGACCTCGGAGACTGACGCCCCGGAACCCGGGAACCCCGGAACCTCGGCGCCCCGGAGCGGGAGGCCGCCCGGCCCGCCGGGCCGCGAGGCCCGGCCGCCCAGCCAACTCGTCCACAACCAACCACGCGCCGAAATGCGCACTACAAGGAGGTAGCACATGAAGAAGAAGATGCTCGGAGCCATCGCGGCGGTCGCGGCGGCGGGCCTGCTGCTCGCAGGCTGCAGCTCGGACCCTCTCGGCAACGACTCGACCGAGAGCCCCGGAGGCGGCGGCGGATCGACCGAGCTCACGAAGGTCAAGGTGGTCGTCGCCCCGATCCACTTCGAGCCGGCCTACATCGCGCTGCAGGAGGGCTTCTACGAGGAGGAGGGGCTCGACGTCGAGCTCATCCGCGGCGCCGACCCGACGTCGAACATCGCCCGCGCGGTCAGCGGCGAGGTCGACATCACCACGGGCTCGCTCGGAACCCTCATCACCTCGGTGGCCGCGGGCGTGCCGGTGACCGCCATCGCCGGCAACGGCTACACGAGCGCCGAGACCGCGACCTCGGGCATCCTCGCCCTGAACAGCAGCGGCATCCAGACCCCGGCCGACCTGGCCGGGCGCACCGTCGGCATCCAGGGCCTGAACACCGGCTCCGAGATCGGCATGTTCCTCGCCGCCGAGGATCACGGCATCGATCCGATGTCGATCGAGCGCGTCGAGCTCGCCTCGGCGGGCATGGAGACCGCGCTGGTGGAGGGCACCATCGACGCGGTGCTCGCCTCGGCCCCGTTCTACGGCCAGCTGCTGGCCCGCGACGACGTGCACCTGGTGTCGAACCCCTCGACCGAGTACATGGCCGGCGCCCCGGTGACGGTCTGGACGGTCACCGACGAGTGGCTCGCGAACAACGAGGAGACGGCCGCCGCCTTCGTCCGCGCCATGGAGAAGGCCCAGGCCTTCTACGAAGACCCGGCGAACGTCGAGGCGATCCTCGACATCACCGCCGAGGTCTCGGAGGTCGACCGCGGAACGTTGAGCGCCGCCTCGCTGATCCCGGTGTCGGTGGCGCTCGACGAGCAGCAGACCCAGACCTCGGTCGACGCGTTCGTCACCTACAAGATCGTCGCGGAGCCCGTCTCCATCGACGACATCCTGTGGAGCGGGGCGCCCCGCCGGTGACCCTCTTGCCGACAGGTCGACTGGAGAGAATTCGCTGAAATGACGACATTCACGATTCCCATCGTCGTGCCCGGCGCGAAGCGCAAGCTCTCGCGCCGGGTGCGCCTGGCCCTCACGCGGACCGCGATCCTGCTGGTCCTTCTCGGCGCCTGGCAGCTGCTCTACGCGGCGCGCCTGCTGCCCGAGGTCGCCCCCGACGTGGTGGCGATCGTGGTCGCGCTGTTCCGCGTGCTCGGCTCGGGGGCCTTCTGGGCGGCCGTCGCTCAGACGCTCACCGGGGCGCTCTCGGGGTGGGGCATCGCCGCCGTGGTCGGGGTGGTGCTCGGCGTGCTCATCGGCACGAGCCGATTCCTCTCCAGATCGGTGGGGATCTTCGTCGAGTTCGGCCGCGCGTTCCCGATGCTCGCGCTCATGCCGGTCGTCGTGCTCGTGGTCGGCGTGAACACGCGCATGGAGATCCTGATGGTCTTCCTCTCCTGCCTGTGGCCCATCCTCATCCAGTCGATCGCCGGCAGCCGCCGGCAGGACAAGGTGGTGGTCGACACGGTCAGCGTCTTCCACATCTCCCGGATGCGCCGCTTCTGGAAGGTGACCATCCCCGGGGCGATGCCGCTGATCTCGACGGGTCTGCGCATCTCCGCCTCGATCTCCATCCTCGTCGCCGTCGGCGTCGGCGTGCTGAGCCAGACACCGGGGCTCGGCCGTCAGATCACCCTGGCGCAGGAGGCCTCGCGGTGGGACGTGGCGTTCGCCTACATCATCTTCGCCGGCCTCGTCGGGTGGGGGCTGAACTCGCTCATCATCGCGGTCGAGAACCGCGCGCTGCGCTGGAACCGTCAGGAGGTGTGACCGTGCGCAAACTCCGCTACGGCGTCGAATCGATCTGGTTCATCGTCGCCCTGATCCTGTGGTGGTGGATCGCGTCGTCCGCCAGCACCAACGTCTTCTTCCCGCCGCTGTCCACCATCCTCGAGACGCTGTGGCGCGACCTCTCGAACGGGCTGCTGCTCGGCTACCTGGCCTTCAGCCTGTCGAACCTGGCGGTCGGGCTCTTCTTCGCCATCGTGATCGGCGTGGGGCTCGGGCTGCTCATCGGCGAGATCCGGTGGCTGCGCGAGGCGCTCGATCCCTTCGTGAACTTCGCCCGCTCGGTGCCGCAGGCGGCGCTCGTGCCCCTGATCATCGGCACCTTCGGGCTCGGCCCCGGGCCGAAGATCTACACCATCGCCTTCGCCTGCGTCTTCCCGATCCTGCTCAACACGATCGACGGCGTGCGCGGCATCGAGCCGACGATCCGCCGCTTCGGCAAGGTCTACCGCATCACCCCCTGGCGCTACTTCCGCCGCGTGGTGCTGCCGGGCGCGCTGCCCCAGATCTTCGCGGGCATCAGGGTCGCGCTGCCCATCGGGATCACCGTGATGGTCGTCAGCGAGCTGTACGCCGCGAACCGGGGCGTCGGCTTCTACATCCTGAACTCGTCGAGCACCTTCCAGATGGCGCAGACCTGGGCGGGCGCGGTGCTCGTCGGAATCGTCGGCTACGCGATCATCCTCATCTTCTCCCGCATCGAGCGGATCCCGCTCAGGTGGTACTTCAAGTCAGGAGCCATGGCCCAATGAACACGCAGATCGTCACCGAGTCGACCGCGACGGACGCGCAGCGCGCGGCACCGGCCGTGCGCGTCAAGAACCTCTCGATCCGCTTCGGCGAGGGCGAGAGCCAGAACCGGGTGCTCGAGGGCCTCGACCTCGAGGTGCAGGCGGGCGAGTTCATCTCGATCGTCGGCCCCTCCGGCGTCGGCAAGACCACCCTGCTGCGCCTCTTCTCCGGGCTCATCCAGCCGTCCGAGGGCTCCGTCTACGTCGAGGACGAGCTGATCCGACAGCCGCACCCGTCGGTGGGCGTGATCTTCCAGGACTACAGCCGCTCGCTGCTGCCCTGGATGACGACCGCCGAGAACATCGCCTTCCCCCTCGAGGGCCGCTTCGACAAGAAGACGCGCCGGCGGCTCGCCGAGGAGGCGCTCGAGAGCGTCGGTCTCGGGGGCCAGGGCAAGAAGTACCCGTGGGAGATGTCGGGCGGCATGCAGCAGCGCGTCGCGATCGCGCGCGGCATCGCCTACGAGGCGAAGATCCTGCTGATGGACGAGCCCTTCGCCTCGGTCGACGCGCAGACGCGCTTCAGCCTGGAGGACCTCGTCGCCGATCTGCACAAGCGGCTCGGCCTCACGGTGATCCTGGTCACCCACGACATCGACGAGGCGCTGTACCTCTCCGACCGGGTGGTCGTGCTCGCGGGCAAGCCCGCCTCGGTCGTGCGCGTGATCGACACGGACTGGGGCGACCACCGGGATCAGGCCGCGACGAAGGCCGACCCGCGCTTCGCCGCGGCCCGCACGCAGATCCTCGAACTGCTCGGACACACCCACTAGAACCGGCCCGGCGCCCGAGCCCGGCCCGCCGCCCGCCGCCCGAGGCGGGGCGATCCGGTGGCCCCGCCGTGCCCGGACCCCGATTTCACGCAAGGAGACACCCATGGAACGACGTTCCGAGAAGATGAACATCACGACGTTCATGCTGCCCGCCGGCTACCACAAGGACAGCTGGCGGCTCGAGGGCAGCCGCGCCGAGGAGCTCGGCTTCCTCGACTTCGTCGCCGAGCTCACGCTGCTCGCCGAGGAGGCGAAGCTCGACGCGGTGTTCTTCGGCGACATCGTCACCGCCGACACGATCCTGCGCAACGACGTGAAGATGAACGGCCTCTACGAGCCGATCACGGTGCTCTCGGCCCTCGCCGCCCGCACCAGCCGCATCGGCCTCATCGGCACCGTCTCGACCACCTTCTCCGAGCCGTACAACCTCGCCCGGCAGATCATGGGCATCGACCACATGAGCGGCGGGCGCGCCGGCTGGAACATCGTCACGAGCTCGCGCGGCAACCAGAACTTCGGCCTCGAGGAGATGCCCGACCCCGAGGACCGGTACCGGCGCGCGCAGGAGTACCTGCGGGTGGTCACTCAGCTCTGGGACAGTTGGGACGAGGGCGCCGTGGTGACCGACCGCGCGCGCGGTGTCTGGGCGGAGACCGAGCGGCTGCACCGCATCGACCACCACGGAGAGTTCTTCGACGTGCAGGGCCCGCTCAACATGCGCCGCTCACTGCAGGGACGACCGATCATCGTGCAGGCCGGATCGTCGGGCCCGGGCATCGACCTCGGCTCCTCGTACGCCGACTGCATCTACACGGCGCAGCCCGACAAGCAGCGCGCGCAGGAGTACTACGCCGACTACAAGCGGGTCGTCGCGGGCAAGGGGCGCAACCCCGCGCAGGTGAAGATCCTGCCGGGGCTCGTGCCGATCCTCGGCGACACCGAGCGCGAGGCGCACGAGCTCGCGGATCACCTCGCCTCGCTCGTCAACCTCGAGTTCGGCATCAGCCAGCTCGAGGCGAGCCACCGCATGGATCTCTCGGGCATCGACGTCGACGACCGCATCCCGGTCGATCGCTTCCCCGAGCGGTTCCCGACCAGCCGCTCGGCGATCTTCAAGCGCCGCGCGCTCGAAGACGGGCTGACCCTGCGCGAGCTCATCATCGAGGACGCGCGCGGAACCGGCCACGGCTTCTTCATCGGCACGGCGGCGCAGGCGGCCGAGTACATGATCGACTGGTTCGACGACCGGGCGTGCGACGGCTTCAACGTCAACGCCCCCTTCATGCCCGGCGGCATGGAGGCGATGTGCCGGGGGCTCATCCCCGAGCTCCAGGAGCGCGGCTACTTCCGCGAGGACTACGCGGGCAGCACCCTGCGCGAGCACCTCGGCCTCGACGCCCCCGCCCGCGCGCTGAAGAGGGGCTGAGCCGTGACCGAAACGACTGCCACCGCCGCGGTACTGCGCGAGCTCGGCTCGCCCCTGGCGATCGAGGAGATCCGCCTCGACTCGCCGGCCTCGCACGAGGTGCGCGTGCGCGTACGCGCGAGCGGCATCTGCCGGAGCGATCTCACGGTGTCGGGCACCGATCACGGCTTCCCGCTTCCGCTGCTGCTCGGGCACGAGATCGCCGGCGTCGTCGAGGAGATCGGCAGCGAGGTCTCCGAGCTGCGGCCGGGCGACCACGTCGTCGCCTGCCCGGTGAACCAGTGCGGCCTCTGCGGGGAGTGCCGCAGCGGCCGCCCCTTCCGCTGCGAGCGCCGCACGAACGGCCGGGCCCCCGGCGAGGCGCCCCGGGTCACGGTCGGAGGCGAGCGGGCCACGCAGTTCATCGGCATCGGCGGCTTCGCGGATCGCATGGTGATCCACGAGAACCAGCTCGTGCGCATCCCCGACGAGGTGCCCTTCGAGATCGCCTGCCTGCTCGGGTGCGGCGTCGCGACCGGCCTGGGCTCGGCGCTCAACACCGGCCGGGTCGGCACGGGCGACACCGTGCTCGTGGTCGGCTGCGGCGGCGTCGGGCTGAACGTGGTGCAGGGCGCGCGCCTCGCCGGCGCTCAGCGCGTCATCGCCCTCGACCGGAACCCGGACGCGCTGCGGCTCGCGCTGGAGATGGGGGCGACCGACGTCGTGAGCGCCGACGACGAGGATCCAGCGGCCGCGGTGAGGACCATCACCGGGGGCGCCGGGGTGTCCCACGCATTCGAGGTCATCGGCCTGCCCCAGACCCTCGACCTGGCGCTCGAGGCGCTGCGCAAGGGCGGGGTCGCCTATCTCGTCGGCGTGCAGAAGCCCGACGCGGTGCTGGGCATCCCCTTCCGGCACTTCTTCGAGCAGAAGGCGGTGCGCGGCGTGGCGATGGGCTCGTCGAACCCCCATATCGACCTGCCGAAGTACGCGGACCTCTACCTGCAGGGCCGCCTCCAGCTCGACCCGCTCGTGGCCAACCGCATCTCCCTCGAAGAGGTGAACGGCGGGTTCGACCGCCTGCGCGAGGGCGGCCTCGCCCGCTCGGTGATCCTCTTCGACTGACGACACGATGATGCGGTATCAGCTCGCGCGCCGGAAGAGGCCCGGCCCGGCCCGGTGCGCGCCCTCAGGTGTTCGGATACCCCGAGAACACCTCGCGCGCCGACTCCATCCACTGCCGGCACAGCAGGCTGGGACGCGCCTCGTGAGGCAGCACGAGACTGATGTCGAGCGGCAGGGACGAGCGCTCGTCGAGGGGCACCACGGCGACCTTGAAGCCGTCGACCGAGTAGGCCAGCGCATACTGCTCGTACGAGAGCCCGAGGTACCCGCCGCGTCCCACGAAGGCGCGCAGGGTGGCCATGCTGCGGGTCGTATGGGCGATGCGCGGGCTGACGCCCGCCTTGGCGAAGAGGCGCAGGTACTGCTCGTACATCGGCGCGGTGCCGAGCAGCACGAAGGGCTCGTCGGCGACCGCCTCGAGCGGCACCTGACTCGGCCCGTCGGCGGCCGCGAGCGGATGGGAGCTCGGCAGCACCAGGCTCGGCGCCATGGAGAAGAGCGGGAAGTGCTCGAGCCGGTGGTCGATGCCCACGTCGTACATGAAGGCCACGTCGATGCTGCCCCGCAGCAGGCGATCCTGCAGCACCTCGTGGGTGTCCTCGAAGAACTCGACCGTCGCGTTCGGGTACTGGGTGATGAAGTGGCTCTGCGTGGCCGGGAGCAGCAGCGGCGCGATGGCGGTGTTGCAGCCCACCAGCAGCCGCCCCGAGTTGGCGCCCCCCTGGCCGGTGAAGACCGCCTCGAAGTCGTCCAGCTCGGCGAGCAGGGTGCGGGCGAGGCCGAGCGCGGACTCGCCCGAGGGCGTCAGCACCAGGCCCTTCGCCTTGTGCCTGATGCACAGCCGCACGCCGAGGGTGGATTCGAGCTGGTCGATCGAGTGCGAGATCGCGCTGGGCGCCAGGTGCAGCACCCGGGCGGCCTCGGCGAGCTTGCCGGTCTCGGCGGCCACGACGAAGTGCTGCAGCTGCTTCACGGTGACATTGGGCAGCCGGTACCCCAGCGACGACGTGGTCATGCACCCACGCTACCCCCGCCCGCGGGCGATCGGCGGGATCCGAAGAACGGAGAAGACGATGAATAACACCGGCAATGCCGCGGTGGTGGAGGTGCTCGACGGCACCTTCCGGGTGCGCGAGCTCGAGTTCGGCCGACCGCTCGGCCGCGAGGTGCGGGTCGAGGTGCGCGCGGCCGGGCTGTGCCACTCCGATCTCAACGTCGCCGGCGTCGACCGCGGGCGGCCGCTGCCGTTGATCGCCGGGCACGAGCTCGCCGGCGTGGTGGTCGAGGTCGGTCCCGCCGTCGCGTCGCTGCGAGTGGGGGATCACGTGGTCGGCACCGAGGTGCGCGCCTGCGGCGACTGCATCAGGTGCCGGGTGGGGCGCCCCACGCTCTGCCTCGACCCCGGCGCGCTCGAACGGCCGGCCGGCGCCCCTCCGCGCGCGACGCGCGAGGGCGCGCGGGTCGACACGCTCGGCGTCTCCGCCTTCGCCCGCTACTCGATCGCCGACGAGCGCCAGTTCGTGAGGATTCCCGAGGCGGTCCCCTTCCCGCAGGCCAGCCTGCTCGCCTGCGGGGTGTCGACCGGGGTGGGCGCGGCGCTCAACGTGGCCGGAGTGCGGCCGGGCGAGACCGTGGCGGTGTTCGGGCTCGGCGGCGTCGGCCTCAACGTCGTGAGCGGCGCCGCGATCGCCGGTGCCCGGACGATCGTCGCCGTCGACGTCGACGAGCGCAAGCTCGAACTCGCCGGACGATTCGGCGCGACGCACACGGTGCACAGTGCGCAGCTCGACGCGCTCGACGAGATCGCCCGCGCAGCGCCCCTGGGCGTCGACCACGCCTTCGACGCCGTCGGCATCACCGAGGTCACGCAGACGGCGCTCCGCTCGCTTGCCCGAGGCGGCACCGTCTACCTCATCGGCATCCCGAGGCCCGGCGAGCTGCTCACGATCGACACGATGGCCGAGATGATCGGGGCGCAGCGGGCCGTGCGCGGAGTGTACATGGGCGGCACCAACCCTGCCCGCGACCTCCCGCTCTACGCCGAGCTCTACCTGAGCGGCAGGCTGCCGCTCGACGCCCTCGTCTCCGAATGCGTCTCGATCCACGACATCAACCGCGCCTACGCCGAGCCGGCGGCCGGCGGCGCCCGCGCCGTGATCACCGACTTCGCGTGACGCGCGGCCCCGACCACCCCCATCACTGAAGAGTAAGGACACCATCATGACCGCAGCCACCACCCAGGAGCTCACCCAGATTCCCGTCTCGGAGCTGAAGGATCGCATCGCCAGGATCAGAGCCGAGATGCGGGCGCGAGACATCGACGTGCTGCTCGTCGCGGGTTTGCAGGACATCTTCAATCGCGGCCATGTGCGCTACATCTCGAACCTCGGCGGCGGCGGCATGATCGTGCTGCCGCTCGAGGGGAACCTCACGCACTTCATCCACCCGGTGCTCGCCCAGTCGCCGAAGATCGACAAGGTGGGGCCCATCCGCGAGTTCATCGACGTGCGCCCCTTCGGCGATGGGGCGTACGGCTTCGCGAACGACTCGGTCGGCCTGATCAAGAGCATGAACCCGACGGGCAAGGTCGGCTACGTCGGCGGCCCGGCGATCGGCATCGCGGTCTACGAGGCTCTGCGCGAGGCGGTCGGCGACGCGCGCATCGTCGACGCGAGCGACATCTTCTGGAAGCTGCGGGCGGTGAAGAGCGAGAACGAGATCGCCCTCATGCGCCGATCGGCGGTGCTCGCCGACGACTGCTACGACGCGCTGGAGCAGATCGTCGCCCCGGGGGTCGCCGACTACACGGTCTACGCCGAGGCCAAGCGATACCTCTTCGAGCACCGGTCCCCGTACTCCCTCGAGGTCATCGACGCCGACGGGCCCTACCTGAACTTCGACCGCCACCCGACCGGCGACGTGCTCACCGCGGGCGGCGCCCTCTTCATGGAGGTGACCCCCGCCATCGGCGGCTACTACGCGCAGCTGCCCTTCTGCATGCCGGTGGGGGAGCTCAGCCCCGAGCTCAAGCGTCTGGCGAAGGCGTGGGAGGCGGGCTTCGCGCTGGGCGAGTCGATGCTGAGGCCCGGCACGCTCGTCTCCGACGTGTCGAAGGCGATGCGGGAGGAGATCGCGGCGAACGGGGCGATCAACCCCTTCTCGCACGGACACGCGATCGGGCTCGACGTCTCCGACGGCTGGGTACTGGGAGACCGCACCGAGATCGCGCTGCAGCCGGGCATGACGATGGCCGTGCACCCGGCGGCCATCACCGAGATCGCGGGCCCCGGCTTCACCGCGGGGTACACCTACCTCATCACCGAGGACGGCGCCGAGCGGCTGAGCCGGCACGACTTCCACTACGGCTGGTAGGTCTCCGCCGGAACGAGTGCCGCCTCGGGCCCCGCGACCGCGGGCCCGAGGCGGCTTCGGCTTCTGCGGCTACCCTCCGAACCGGGCCCGCAGATCCGCCTTGCGGATCTTGCCGGAGGCGGTGCGGGGGAACTCCTCGATGATCACCACGTTCTTCGGCAGCTTGTACCGGGCGAGCCGGCCATCGAGCGCAGCCCGCACCGCCTCGGTCGAGAGCTGGGCGGGATCCGCTCCCTCGCGCAGGGTGAGCACGGCCCAGGGCACCTCGCCCCATCGCTCGTCGGGCACGCCGATCACCGCGGCGCCCGTGACGCCGTCGAGGCCGTAGAGCAGATCCTCGATCTCGGCGGGGTAGATGTTCTCCCCGCCCGAGATGATCATGTCCTTCAGGCGGTCCGAGATGTAGAGGTAGCCGTCATCGTCGAGGTAGCCGAGGTCGCCCGAGCGCAGCCAGCCGTCCGGGGTGAACGCCG
>CALMSE010000325.1 GCA_937872275.1 uncultured Leucobacter sp.
GGCCCCGCGATCCGCCTCGGCGTCCGACAGCAGCGCCTCGGCCCGCGCGGCCTCGGCGAGCGCGGCCTTCGGGTCGTCCATCGTGCTGAGGCTCACGACGCGGGCGATCGCCGCGTCGAGGTCGGCCCCTGGACTCATGCGCCGACAGTACACCCCGCGCTCGTCGGCATCCGCTAGCGGCGGCGGGCGCGTCGGATCAGCGCCGCCACGAGGCGCCACCCGACGAGGGCGATGCCGAGCGACGCCGTCGCCACGAGCACGAACGGCAGCGCCGCGCCGCCGTCGGTGAAGATCACGCGGAGCAGCATCCCGAGGGCGACCGTGCCGATCCACACCGGCAGCCCGGAGCGCAGCACCGCGGTCGGAGCGCGCCAGACGAGCGCCGCGAGCCAGACGATCGCGAGCCCTGCGAGGAAGGGCCACGCGGTCTGCCAGAGGCCCGCGAGGGTCTCGGCCCGGCCGTGCTGGCCCCGGCCCAGCGCCGCGAAGGCGAGCACGAGCACGACGTCGAGGGCGGCCGCGAGGGCGATCGCGGCGGCTCGGGGGCGGTTCGCGGCGCTCATCCGGCGATCGCCTTCACGACCGAGGCGTGCAGGAGGCCGTTCGTCGCGAGCGCGCTGCCGTTCCAGGCGCTCTCGTTCCCCTCCGCGTCGGTGAAGCTGCCGCCGGCCTCGCGCACGATCGGCACGTGCGCGGCGAGATCGTAGGCCTTCACGTCGAACTCGGCCACGATGTCGAGCAGCCCCTCGGCGAGCAGCATGTACGACCAGGAGTCGCCGTAGGCGCGGTCGCGCCACACCCGCTCGGCGAGGTCGAGCAGCTGGGGCAGGCGCCCGGCGTCGCGCCACTGGCCGATGCTCTGGAAGCTGAGCGAGGCGTCCGAGAGCCCGGCCACGCCGGAGACCCGCAGGCGCCGGGGGTCGGCTCCGCGCTCCTGCCCCCAGGCGCCGCCACCGGTCTCGGCCCACCACCGCGCGCCGAACGCCGGCGCCGACACCACGCCGACGGTCGGCGCGCCGTCGACCTCGAGTGCGATGAGCGTCGCCCAGTTGGGCACGCCGCGGAGGAAGTTGGCCGTGCCGTCGATGGGATCGAGGATCCACCGGCGCTCGCCAGTGCCCGCGCCGCCCGACTCCTCGCCGAAGAAGCCGTCGCCGGGGCGCTCGGCCTCGATCCGCTCGCGCAGCCTCCGCTCGACCGCGAGATCCGCATCGGTGACGTGGGTGCGGTCGGGCTTCGTGTCGACGCGCAGGTCCGCGGCCCGGAAGCGGGGGAGCGAGACGGCGTCCGCGAGGTCTGCGAGCTCGAGCGCGAAGGCGAGATCGGGGGATGGGGCGGGGTACTCAGCGGTCATTGCCGTCCTGTCAGCGGTCGCGGGTGGCTTGCGTCGGAACCCATTCTCGCAGCTTGTCTGAGAGTGAGCGCCCGTAGTCCCTGAGCGACGGCGGTCGCCGGACACGCGATTGTTGAACACGCAATCTAGACATTCGGCGAAGCGGTGTGGTTCACTTTCGGTTACCTGCTCTGCTTATTCTTCGAAGGAGAAGCCATGTCAGAAGCCCGTGCCGATTCGCTGGCCCGAAACAAACTCGGCGTCAGCTCGATCGTCTTCCTCGTCCTCGCGGCCGTAGCCCCCATGACCGTGCTGATCGTCGTGCTGCCGCTCGCGATCGCGCTCGGCAACGGCGGCGGCGTGCCGATCGCCATCCTGCTCGTCGCGATCGCGCTGCTGCTGTTCGCGATCGGCTACGCGCAGATCACGAAGGAGATGACCAACGCGGGCGGCTTCTACGCCATCGCGGTCAAGGGACTCGGGCGCACCGCGGGCCTCATCACGGGCCTCATCGCGACGATCGGCTACAACGCCTTCGTCGCGGGTGCACTCGCCACCCTCGGCTTCTTCGCCGGCGTGGTCGTGCCGGGGCAGCTCTGGGGCATCGAGTTCGATTGGTTCTGGGCCGGCCTGGTGCTCTTCGTGATCGTCCTCCTGCTCGCGATCTCGGGCATCCACGTCAGCGCCGTGGTGCTGGGCGTGGCGCTCGTGCTCGAGATCATCCTGGTCGTCACCTTCGGCTTCTCGGTGCTCTTCTCGACCGGCTTCGACCTCGGCATCTTCACCCCGCAGATCATCATGGGCGGCTCGCTCTGGATCGGCCTGCTGCTCGCGGCCACCTGCTTCATCGGCTTCGAGGCCACCGCGCTCTTCGGCGAGGAGGCCAAGGATCCGCATCGCACCGTCCCGCGGGCGACCTACGCGGCGATCATCATCATCTGCATCATCCACGTCTTCGGCGCCTGGGCGATCGTCAGCGCGGTCGGGATTCAGGACGCGCAGGCCGTCTCGCTCGAGCACCTCGAGGCGGGCGACCTCACGTTCATGCTCATCGATCAGCACCTCGGCCCGATCCTCGGAGTCATCGCCCTGATCCTTCTCGTGGTCAGCCTGTTCGCCGCGCAGCTGGCGTTCCACAACTCGGCGGGCCGCTACCTCTTCTCGCTCGGCCGTGCGCGCGTCCTGCCGCGCTGGCTCGCGAAGACCAACCGCCAGGGCTCGCCCGCGCGTGCGCTGATCGTGAACTTCCTCTTCGCGGTCATCGTCGCGGCGATCTTCCGCCTCGCCCTGCCGGACATCCCGCCGGTCCTCACGCTGCTGCCCGTCGGCGTCGGCTTCGCGACGCTCGCCATCATCATCGTGCAGGCGATCGCCGCGCTCTCGGTGGTCGTCTACTTCCGCAGGAAACGCGATCCGCGGTGGTGGTCGACCTTCATCGCGCCGGGCCTCGGCTTCCTCGCGCTCGCGGTGTTCAGCGTCATGGCGATCGTGCAGTTCCCGCTGGTCGCCGGTTCCGAAGAGCTCTACGTCGTGGTGCTGCCGTGGGTGCTCGTCGTCGCGCTCGTCGGCGGCATCATCTACGGCGCCTACCTCAAGTCGAAGAAGCCCGAGATCTACGCGGGCCTCTCGGAGGACCTCGAGAACTTCGACGAGGAGCTCGCCGAGGCCGCGGCGGAGAACGACTGAGCCGTGGGATCCGAAAACCTGCTCGGCCTGCCCCGACGCGTCCTCATCACCGGGGCCGCGTCGGGGATCGGCCTCGCCTGCGCGAAGCTCTTCCACGACTCCGGCGCGTCGGTCGGGCTCATCGGCCGCTCCGCCGAGCGGCTCGAGTCGGCGGCAGGGACGCTGACCTCGCCCGAGGGCGGCACCGTCGTCACCGCTGCCGCCGACGTCGCCGACGAGGCGTCGGTGCAGGCCGCGGTCGAGCGCATCGCCTCCGAGCTCGGCGGGCTGGACGCGCTCGTGCTCTCCGCGGGCACCGACGGCGAGATGGGGGCGCTGGTGCCCGAGGTCACGGCCGCGGGCTTCCGCGAGGTGCTCGAGGTGAACGTGCTCGGCACCTTCCTCGCGGTGAAGGCGGCGCTGCCCTTCCTCAGCGCCGCCGAGAACGCCAGCATCACCGTCATCGGCTCGGACTCCGGCTTCGTCGCGGTGCCGGGCATGCTCGCCTACAACGCGTCGAAGGGCGCGATCGTACAGCTCGTCAGAGCGCTCGCGGTCGAGCTCTACGACGACCACGGCATCCGCGTCAACAGCGTGGCGCCGTCGGTTGTCGACACGCCCATGGCACGCCGCGGCCTCGGCGACGAGGTCATGGACGCACCGCCCTTTCCGCTGCAGCAGGCGGAGGACGTGGCGTGGTCGGTGGCGTACCTCGCGAGCGCCCGCGCGCGCGCCGTCAACGGCCAGAGCCTGCTCTCCGATTTCGGCTACACCGGCCGCTCGTCGTTCCCGGCCTGAGCCCGCCGCCGGCCGATGCATCCGGGCCGAGAAGACCCCTGCTCCCCGAACCAGTCGAGGGGAGCAGGGGTCTTCCGCCGCCGATTTCGACGGGCGCGGTACCCCGTGCTAAGCTTTCCCCCGTTGCCCGAGGGCAATGCGCGCCTCTAGCTCAATTGGCAGAGCAGCTGACTCTTAATCAGCGGGTTCGGGGTTCAAGTCCCCGGGGGCGTACGATTCAGGCCCGAGATCTTCGCGATCTCGGGCCTTTCGCCTACTTGCGGTTGTTGAGTATCGTGGCCGCTGCTTGATTCTTGTCGCGCTTGGCGGCCTTCTTCTCCTTGGCCGTCATCGCCGCGGGCTTCTTCGCGGCCTTCTGGCCCTTGTCCTTCGACATGCGTTCTCCCTTCAGGAGCGGGGTGCCTCCCGGGTGAACCCGTGCGGATGCCGGTGTTCATCGCCCCGGGGGTGCAGATGACGGCAGGGTGCCGATCTTCGAGAGTCGGGCGCCCTGCCGTCTGGTCATCGGCGTCAGATGACGACGATATTCGCCGCCTGCATGCCCTTGGGGCCGCGCTCGGCGTCGAACTGGACCTTCTGGTCCTCTTCGAGGTTGCGGAAGCCGCTCGTCATGATCGCGCTGTGGTGCGCGAACAGATCGGCGGTGCCGTCGTCGGGGGCGATGAAGCCGAAGCCCTTGTCGGAGTTGAACCATTTGACGGTGCCTGTGGCCATGACGTCATTCCTTCATTGTCTGGGATCACTTGGTGATCTTTGTTGAACCGGGACGAAGGTGTCGTCGCGGTGGCGTGGGGGTCTGCGGCGCGGTGATCTCGTGCGCAATGCCGGGCTGCGTGGCATCGGCACGCCCTGGTGCCGTTGAGCCTGGGAGGAGAGATAGAGGCCGTTCGATGGTGATGGTCGATCGCCGGCGAGGGCCGATCGGGCGAAGACGGTGATTCAAATACTTGCTCGGAGTGCTCCTGAGCATTCAAGTCGGTCCGGGGTTCCGGCAGAAACGCAACTTCCTGTGTCTCGCATGATGAACCCTACAGCATCTCCGTGTCTGCGGCCTGTGAATGTGCGACCGGGGCTCGCGACCGGTCGTGCGAGCGGGATGAGCGCCCGGCCTGCGCCGGTCACGGCGAGGCCTGCGCCGTCGGCCGTCGCAGCAGGAACGCCGCCGCGACGAGGCTGGCCAGCACGGAGGCCGCCATCACGGCCAGGCGCGCCGTGTCGGCGTCGCCCGCGTCCTCGAAGCTCAGCTCCGCGACGAGCAGTGCGACGGTGAAGCCGACGCCGCCGAGGCAGGAGATGCCGACGAGCTCGCGGATCCGCACCCCGAGGCCGGCCCGGGCGAGACGGCTGACGAGCATCGCGGTGAGCGCGATGCCGAGGGGCTTGCCGATCACGAGCCCCGCCATCACCCCGAGGGCGATCGGATCGAACGGGAAGCCCGAGCCGCCCGCGACCGCGACGCCCGCGGCGAAGAAGGCGAATGCCGGTACCGCGATCCCGCTCGAGAGCGGCCCGAAGCGGAAGCCGAAGACCTCGGCGAGGTCGATGCGACCGCCTGCGGATCGTGCGCCCCGATCCCGCGCCGCGACCGGCACCGCGAATGCGAGCAGCACCCCGGCGACCGTCGCGTGCACGCCCGAGGCGTGCACGAGCGCCCAGACGGTCGCGCCGAGCGGGAGCAGCACGATCCACGCCGCCCACCGGCGCCGCGCGAACCAGCCGGCGCCGCGCTGCGCGAGCAGGGCGTAGAGGGCGAGGGGAGCGAGCGCCGCTGCGAACCAGACCCACTGCACCCCGTCGCCCAGGAAGACCGCGATGACGGCGATCGCGATGAGGTCGTCGACGACCGCGAGGGTGAGGAGGAACATCCGGAGCACGGGAGGGATGCGCGGCGCGATCAGGCCCAGGACCGCTACCGCGAAGGCGATGTCGGTCGCGGTCGGCACGGCCCAGCCGCGGGCGGCCGGGGTGCCCGCCGTGAACGCGAGATAGAGGAGCGCGGGCACGGCGACCCCGCCGAAGGCCGAGGCGACGGGCACGATCGCGGTGGCCGGGCGCCGCAGCGCGCCGCCGACGAACTCGCGCTTCAGCTCGAGCCCGACCGTGAAGAAGAAGACCGCCAGCAGGCCGTCCGCCGCCCATTCGCCGAGCGAGAGATGGAGGTGCAGGGAATCGGGGCCGACGCGGAGATCGCGCAGCGCGAAGTAGGCGTGCGAGAGCGGGGTGTTCGCCGCGACGAAGCCGAGGACCGCGGCGGCCATGACGAGGAGGCCCGCGGCGAACTCGCCCCGCAGCACCCGGGAGACCCTGGCGGCCTCCCGCGTCGGAACGGCCAGCAGTCGTCTGGGCAGAGGCGAGGAGGGTCGGGGGGCGTGTCTCGGCATTGGCTGCTCCGGGGTCTGGGGAGGCGGATGGAAACCGCCGACCAGACTTCCCGGCTCACCGAACGACAGTCTAGCGGGCCTTGCGCTCCGCCTTCGCCTGGAGCTTCTCGATGCGCTCGGCCTCCTTCGCGCGCTCCTCGTACTCCTTGTCGGCGGGCTGCTTCGCGACGCCGACGATCGCGAGCACCAGGCCGGCCGCCCAGACGCCCCAGATGATGAAGCGGCGCCAGTCCTTCGGCATCGCCTGGGTCTGACGCAGCGTGCCCAGGGCTCCGAGCAGCGCGGCGATGACCCCGAAATTCGTCAGGTACTTGCCGATCGACATGCGACCTCCTCCGTGCTCCTCCCCAGACTACCGGGCGGATCGCGGGGCGTCGAAGGAGGCGGGCCTCTGCGAATCGCGCGCTGGACTCGGCGCTAGACTGGATGCCATGGCAGACATCGACATGAAGCCGCGGAGCCGCGACGTCACGGATGGGATCGAGAAGGCAGCGGCCCGGGGCATGCTCCGCGCCGTCGGCATGGGCGATGAGGACTGGGACAAGCCCCAGATCGGCATCGCGAGCTCGTGGAACGATGTCACCCCGTGCAACCTCAGCCTCGACCGGCTCGCCCAGGGGGCCAAGGAGGGCGTCCACGCGGGCGGCGGCTATCCGCTGCAGTTCGGCACCATCTCGGTCAGCGACGGCATCTCGATGGGCCACGAGGGCATGCACTTCTCGCTCGTCTCGCGCGAGGTCATCGCCGACTCGGTCGAGACCGTCGTCATGGCCGAGCGCCTCGACGGCACGGTCGTGCTCGCGGGCTGCGACAAGTCCCTGCCCGGCATGCTCATGGCCGCGGCCCGCCTCGACCTCGCCTCGGTCTTCCTCTACGCGGGCTCGATCGCGCCGGGCTGGGTGAAGCTCTCCGACGGCACCGAGAAGCAGGTCACCATCATCGACGCCTTCGAGGCCGTGGGCGCCTGCAAGGCCGGCACCCTGAGCGAAGAGGATCTGAAGCGCGTCGAGTGCGCCATCGCCCCGGGCGAGGGCGCCTGCGGCGGCATGTACACCGCCAACACGATGGCCTGCGTCGCCGAGGCCCTCGGCATGAGCCTGCCCGGCTCGGCGGCTCCCCCCAGCGCCGACCGCCGACGAGACTACTTCGCGCATCGCTCGGGCGAGGCGGTCGTGAACATGCTGCGGCAGGGGATCACCGCTCGCGACGTCATGACCAAGAAGGCCTTCGAGAACGCGATCGCGGTGGCGATGGTGCTGGGCGGATCGACCAACGCCGTGCTGCACCTGCTCGCCATCGCGCGCGAGGCCGAGGTCGAGCTCACCCTCGACGACTTCACGCGCATCGGCGCGCGCACGCCGCATCTCGCCGACATGAAGCCCTTCGGGCAGTACGTCGCCGAGGACTTCGACCGGGTCGGCGGCATGCCCGTCATCATGAAGGCGATGCTCGACGCGGGCCTGCTGCACGGCGATGCGCTCACCGTCACGGGCAAGACCGTCGCGGAGAACCTCGCCGACGTCGACACCCCGATCGACGGCAAGGTGATCCGCAGGCTCGACGATCCGCTGCACGCGAACGGCGGCCTCTCGATCCTGAGCGGCAGCCTCGCCCCCGAGGGCGCGGTGGTGAAGACCGCCGGTTTCGACGCCGAGCTCTTCGAGGGTCCCGCACGGGTCTTCGAGCGGGAGCGCGCGGCCATGGACGCACTGACCGAGGGCACGATCTCGGCGGGCGACATCGTCGTGATCCGCTACGAGGGCCCGAAGGGCGGCCCCGGCATGCGCGAGATGCTGGCCATCACGGCGGCGATCAAGGGCGCGGGGCTCGGCAAAGATGTACTACTATTGACGGACGGCAGATTCTCGGGCGGCACAACCGGCCTGTGCATCGGCCACATCGCACCGGAGGCGACGGACGGGGGTCCGATCGCCTTGGTGCGCGACGGTGACCTGATTCGGGTCGATATCGCCGCACGAACGCTCGACCTTCTGGTAGATCCCGCCGAGCTCGAGGCCCGCAGAGCAGACTGGGCCCCGCTTCCCCCGCGGTATACGCGCGGCGTGCTCGCCAAGTATGCGAAGCTCGTGCACTCGGCGTCCGAGGGCGCGATCACGGGTTGATCCCGAGCCGCAGCCGCGCGATCCGCGCTTACACGTCACCGTCTACAGAAAGTACGAAATGAACTCGGAATCGAGTGCAGACCCCACTGAACCGCGCGCGGACGCGGCGAGCCGCGGCGAGTTGATGACGGGCGCTCAGGCCGTCGTCCGCAGCCTCGAGCTGCTCGGCGTCACCGATGTCTTCGGGCTGCCGGGCGGCGCGGTGCTGCCGCTCTACGACGCCCTGATGGACGCGCAGGAGCTGCGGCACATCCTCGTGCGCCACGAGCAGGGCGCGGGCCATGCCGCCGAGGGCTTCGCCGCCGCGAGCGGCCGCGTCGGCGTGTGCATCGCCACCTCGGGCCCCGGGGCGACGAACCTCGTCACGGCGATCGCCGACGCCTACATGGACTCGGTGCCGATGCTCGCGATCACCGGCCAGGTGTTCTCGCACCTCATGGGGTCCGACGCCTTCCAGGAGGTCGACATCGTGGGCATCACGATGCCCATCACGAAGCACTCCTTCCTCGTGAAGCGCGCCGAAGACATCCCGGACGCGATCGCCGCGGCCTATTCGCTCGCCTCGACCGGCCGGCCCGGTCCGGTGCTCGTCGACATCACGAAGGACGCGCAGGAAGGCCAGATCGACTTCATCTGGGATCCGCGCATCGAGCTGCCCGGCTACCGCCCCATCATGAAGGCCAACAGCAAGCAGATCCAGGCCGCGGCCGAGCTGATCGCCGAGGCTTCGCGCCCCGTCTTCTACGTGGGCGGCGGCGTCGTGCGCGCCGGGGCCGCCGCCGAGCTGCGGCAGCTCGCCGAGCTCGTGGGCGCGCCGGTGGTGACCACGCTGATGGCTCGCGGCGTGTTCCCCGACTCCCATCCGCAGCACCTCGGCATGCCCGGCATGCACGGCACGGTGCCCGCGGTGCTGGCACTGCAGGAGTCGGATCTGCTCATCACGATCGGCGCCCGCTTCGACGACCGCGTCACGGGGAAGACAGCGCTCTTCGCGCCCGACGCCCAGGTGATCCACGCCGACATCGACCCGGCAGAGATCGGCAAGATCCGCCACGCCGATGTGCCCATCGTGGGCGACGCGGGCGAGGTGATCTCCGATCTCATCGCCGCCGTCTCGGGAGCCAAGCGCAGCCGCGAGTTCGCCGACATCGCCCCCTGGTGGGCGAGGCTGAACGAGCTGCGCGAGCGCTTCCCGCTCGGCTACCAGGCGACGAGCGACGGCCTGCTCTCTCCGCAGCACGTGATCCAGCGCATCGGCGAGCTGACCGGCCCCGAGGCCGTGTACGTCGCCGGGGTGGGGCAGCATCAGATGTGGGCCGCCCAGTTCATCGGTTACGAGCGGCCGAACGCCTGGGCGAACTCGGGCGGCGCCGGCACCATGGGCTACGCGGTGCCCGCGGCCATGGGCGCCAAGGTGTCGCAGCCCGAGCGCGTCGTGTGGGCGATCGACGGCGACGGCTGCTTCCAGATGACCAACCAGGAGCTCGCGACCTGCGTCGTGAACGACATCCCGATCAAGGTCGCGGTCATCAACAACTCGTCCCTCGGCATGGTGCGCCAGTGGCAGACCCTCATCTATGACGGACGCTACTCCAACACCGAGCTGAACACCGGGCACGGCAGCGCGCGCGTGCCCGACTTCGTGAAGCTGGGCGAGGCGTACGGCTGCCTCTCGATCCGTGTCGAGCACGAGGATCAGGTCGACGACGCCATCAAGCTGGCGCTGGAGACCAACGACCGCCCCGTGCTCATCGAGTTCGTGGTGAGCGCCGACGCGATGGTGTGGCCCATGGTGCGCCAGGGCACCTCCAACAGCGAGGTCCAGTACGCCCTCGAACACAGCCCCGAGTGGGAGGAGGAATAATCATGGGACGCCACGTTCTGAGCCTCCTCGTCGAGGACAAGCCGGGTCTCCTGACCCGCGTCGCCGGGCTCTTCGCCCGCCGCGCATTCAACATCGAGTCGCTCGCGGTCGGCCCGACCGAGGTCGCCGGCCTCTCCCGCATCACCGTGGTGGTGGATCAGGAGGATCTCGCGCTCGAGCAGGTGACCAAGCAGC
This sequence comes from uncultured Leucobacter sp., assembly GCA_937872275.1. Lineage (GTDB taxonomy): Bacteria > Actinomycetota > Actinomycetes > Actinomycetales > Microbacteriaceae > Leucobacter. The sequence goes on from CALMSE010000325.1 coordinate 10,360, forward strand.
TCAACAAGCTCGTCAACGTCATCAAGATCGTCGAGCTCGAGGCCGATCAGTCGGTGCAGCGCGAGCACATGCTCATCAAGGTGCGCGTCGACAACCAGAACCGCTCGCACGTGCTCGAAGCGGTGAGCCTGTTCCGCGCGCGCGTGGTGGACGTGGTGCCCGACGCGCTCGTGATCGAGGTCACGGGCGACTCCGGCAAGATCCAGGCCTTCCTGCGCGTGCTCGAGCCCTTCGGCATCAAGGAGATCGCGCAGTCGGGCCTCATCGCGGTGGGACGCGGATCCAAGTCGATCACCGAGCGCGTCTACAAGAACTGACACGAGTTTCGCACACGAGAACACACAACGAAGGAGAATTCCAAGTGGCAGAGATGTACTACGACGGCGACGCCGATCTGTCGATCATCCAGGGCAAGAAGGTGGCCATCGTCGGCTACGGATCCCAGGGTCACGCCCACGCGATGAACCTGCGCGACTCGGGCGTCGACGTCGTCATCGCGCTCAAGGAGGGCTCGAAGTCGACCCAGAAGGCCGAAGAGGCCGGCTTCACGGTCATGTCCGTGAGCGACGCCTCCGAGTGGGCCGACCTCATCATGATCCTCGCGCCCGACCAGCACCAGCGCACCATCTACGCCGAGTCGATCGCCCAGCACCTCACCCCGGGCAAGACCCTCGCCTTCGCGCACGGCTTCAACATCCGCTTCGGCTACATCCAGGTGCCCGAGGGCGTCGACGTGATCCTCGTCGCGCCCAAGGCCCCAGGCCACACCGTGCGCCGCGAGTACGTCGCCGGCCGCGGCATCCCCGACATCATCGCCGTGGAGCAGGACGCCTCGGGCACCGCCTGGGAGACCGCCAAGTCCTACGCCAAGGCGATCGGCGGCACCCGCGCCGGCGTCATCAAGACGACCTTCACCGAGGAGACCGAGACCGACCTCTTCGGCGAGCAGTCGGTGCTCTGCGGCGGCGTCTCCCAGCTGATCCAGTACGGCTTCGAGACCCTCACCGAGGCCGGCTACCAGCCCGAGATCGCCTACTTCGAGGTGCTGCACGAGCTCAAGCTCATCGTCGACCTCATGTGGGAGGGCGGCATCGCCAAGCAGCGCTGGTCGGTCTCCGACACCGCCGAGTACGGCGACTACGTCTCGGGCCCGCGCGTCATCGACCCGCGCGTCAAGGAGAACATGCAGGGCGTGCTCGCCGACATCCAGTCGGGCGCCTTCGCGAAGCGCTTCATCGACGACCAGGACAACGGCGGCAAGGAGTTCCTGGAGCTCCGCGCCAAGGCCGAGCAGCACCCGATCGAGGTCACCGGTCGCGAGCTGCGGAAGCTCTTCGCCTGGAAGCAGGCCGACGAGGATTACGTCGACGGCAGCGCTGCGCGCTGACGGCGACGTAATCCAATGGGCAGCGCTGTTTGTGAGGATCGCGAGCGATCCTCACGCGTCGACGGCAGCGCTGTGCGCTGATCCGCGCGTCGAAGAGAGGGACCCGGGGCTTCGGCCCCGGGTCCCTCTCTTTCTCTTCTCCTCCGCATTCGTATCCTCTCGGCGGTCGGGCGGGCGGGGCCGGGGCGGGATGAGGGTCGGGGCGGGAAGGGCGAGGGGAACGAGGGAGATCAGCGCCGAGGGAAGCGCCAGACGGCGACGAGACCGCCGAGCACGACGATGCCCACGCACCACAGCAGGGCGAAGCCGGCCTGAGCGCCGGGATCCTGCCCCATCAGCAGGGAGCGGATCGCGTCGGTCAGCGGAGTGACCGGCTGCGCCGCGGCGATCGGCTGCAACCATTCCGGCAGGGTGCCGAGCGGCACGAAGGCGCTCGACAGATACGGCAGGAACAGCAGGGCGAAACCATAGCCGTTCGCTGCTTCCGGGCTCGAGGCGAGCAGCCCGATCGCCGCGAAGACGACGGTGACGGCGAGGATCCAGGCGAGCACGAGCCCGGCCGCCGCGATCCACTCGCCGGGGCCGGCCTGCGGCCGGAAGCCGAGCAGCAACCCCACGCCCAAGACGATCGCGGTGGCGAGGACGCAGCAGCGTGTGCGCGAGCTCGAGCGCCAGGAGGCGGTGCTGCACCGCGCGCGCGACCGCGCGAAGGAGCTCGCCAAGGCGCACGCGAAGCTCGCGGGGGAGTGATCCGCGCGCTTCGCCCGCGCGCCCTCGGTTGCCGCTAGCGCGAGAGGCCCGCGGCCGCGGTGTCGATCCTCTGCGGAGGCGCGGGAGCGGGCGGCACGGGTGCCGGCGGGTTCGGCGTCGGAGGGCCGGGCGGCACGGGCGCCTCGCGCAGCCAGGTCACGGTGACGGTGTTCGAGCCCTGCCCGTAGCGGTAGACCTGCCCGTCGGAGACGAACTCGTCGCCGTCGCGGAGCACATCGCCGGCCGGTGAACTGAAGGCTCCGGTGAAGACGACGTCCGAGGAGAGCACGGGGAAGCTCCTCTCGGTATCCGGGGTCGATCCGGCGAGCACCCGAGGAGCCAGCACGGTGCCGTCGACGGAGATCGCCTGACCGGTGCCCAGCACGAGGTCGGAGGCGCCGCTCGCCGGGTCCCAGTCGACCACGTAGTTGCCGCCGTTCCAGGCGGAGGTGCCCCACAGGTCGAGCGTGCCGATCCCGGAGCCGAGGGCCGGCCCGGGGCTCACCGTGCCGCCCGCGCCGAGATTCAGTTGGCGCACCACACCGGGAGCCATCGTCTCGCCTCCCGTGAGCTCGCCCCCGAAGACCGCGAACGACTTGCCGCCGAGCGCGGCGCCCGACGCGATCTCGACGAAGCCCGCCTCGACGCGCAGCCCCTCGGGCCCGCCGGAGCACGATCCGACCCCGCCGCCGCCGTTCGCGAAGCGGAGCACCCCGAGACCCGTCTTGACGATGCAGGCCGTTCCGCCGCCGTCGAGATTGCCGGTGACCTCCATGATGCCGTCGATCTCGAGCGTGAGCGTCTGCGTCGGGTCGGCGTTCACCTGGGAGGGCAGGCTGAGGAGCCCGCCCGCGGCCACGCTCCACTGCTGCGACTGGAAGGTCGTGAGCTGAGGCTCGATCGTCGCCACGGATACGGGCGAGACGACGATGCCGCTTCGCAGCGTGATGCCGCCGCCGCCGTTCGCGATCGTATGAGTGAGATCGAAGCGGAACGATTCGAAGCCGAGGTTGCCGAGATCGTAGGTGGATCGCGGTCCGCCGGCGAAGACGACGTCGTCGCCGGCGCCGGGGACGGGGCCCGACCAGACCGCGGTGGACCACCAGGAGTCGGTGGGCGAGACCCAGGTGGTGGTGACGGCGTAGCCCGGGGTGAGGGCGGTGAGCGCGAGGGCGGCGCCCCCGATCAGCCCCACCGGGAGCAGAGTGCGGGTGCGCATGGCGGCCTCCGATCAGCGGGCTGCGCCGTCGCCGGCCCGACGCAAGAAATGTACGTTCGCCGCGACTCCGCTGTCAAGCGCGGCGCCGTCGCCGGAGGAGCCGTTCGGGCCGGCGCGTCGATCTGCCGAGCGCTCGGACGAGCCGCCTCGGAAACGGCAACCGGATCCGGCCGGGCGAAGGGTCGAGGCTCCCAGCGGCCGCCCCGGCGGCGTTCGCTAGGGTGGAGCGCATGGTCAGGGAGTCCGATCGCGGTGCGCGCGAGAGCTCGCTCGCGAGCGGGTGGATCGTCGAAGCCGCCGATACCGGGGACGTCGGGGATGTCTCGGCCGCGAGCGCGGCTGCGAGCGCCGGGTCCCCCGCCGCGCAGGCGGATCCGCCCCCGCCCGGCGATGGGGAATCCGTGACCGGTGCGCCGACCGCGGAGGGCAGGCAGCTCTCCGGCGGGGCGCTCGTGATGCTCGGAGTGCTGGGCGGACTGTACCTCGTCTACACCTGGATCTGGTTCAGCTGGGCGAAGTTCTACGTCGACCTGGTCGGGCCGGGCCTCGAGATCAGCCTCGGCGCCCTCGGATCGGTGCTGCAGCTGACGCTCTACTGGGCCGCCCCGCTCGCGCCGGCGCTGTGGTTCATCGCCGTGCTGCTCCTGAACCGCGACGCGAAGGCCTGGAGACTCGCGCTCTGGCTGCTCGTCGGAGCGGTGCTGCTCGCTCCGCTGCCCTACCTCATGTGGGGGGCGTGATGGTGCGTCGCATCGTGCCCTGGGCGATCGGGGCGATCCTCACCGGGCTCTACGGCTACGCCCTCGTCGCTCCCGTCGGCAACCTCCTCTATCTGCCGCAGGTGGGCTTCGCCGTCACCCCGATCGGCTGGTTCTGGCTCGTCCTGGGCGTCGCCCTGCCGGTCGTCGTCTACGCGATCGCCCTCTGGGCGGGGCGGGGTCGCAGCGCCGGGCGCCGGCTCACGGCGCTCGCGGCCGGTGTCGCCGTCCTGGCGCTGCTCCAGCTGGAGATGCTGCTGCTCGTGTCGACCTCGAGCTACTTCGCGGCGTAGCGAAGCCCCGAATCCGGGCCGAGGCCCGGCAGGAGTAGACTTGATCGGTGGCTCGATCTGCGGGCCCGTGATGACCTCGCTCCGATGCCCTGAAGCCCCGAAGGATACCGCCTGATGACTGCGCCGGTCGTGCTGATCGCCGAACAACTCTCGCCCGCCACGATCGCCGCGCTCGGTCCCGACTTCGAGGTGGTGCATGTCGACGGAACCGACCGCACCGCGCTGCGCGAGGCGCTCGCGAGCGCCGACGCGATCCTGGTGCGCTCGGCGACCCAGCTCGATGCCGAGGCGATCGGCTGGGCGCCGCGGCTCAAGGTCGTCGCGCGCGCCGGAGTCGGGCTCGACAACGTCGACATCAAAGCCGCGACCCAGGCGGGCGTCATGGTGGTCAACGCCCCGACCTCGAACGTCATCAGCGCCGCAGAGCTCACCGTCTCGCACATCCTCGGCCTCGCCCGGCACCTGCAGCGGGCGCACGCCTCGATCTCGGCCGGGGACTGGAAGCGCTCGGCGTTCACCGGCACCGAGCTCTACGAGAAGACCATCGGCATCGTGGGTCTCGGCCGCATCGGCGCTCTCGTGGCCGAGCGCCTGCGCGGCTTCGACGTCGAGCTCATCGCCTACGACCCCTACGTCACCGCAGCGCGCGCCGGGCAGCTCGGCGTGCAGCTCGTCGAGCTCGACGAGCTCGTCGCCCGCGCCGACTTCCTCACGATCCACATGCCGCGCACGCCCGAGACGCTCGGCATGATCGGCGAGGCCCAGTTGAAGGCCATGAAGCCCACCGCCTACGTCGTGAACGTGGCCCGCGGCGGCCTCATCGACGAAGCCGCCCTGCTCGCCGCGCTCGACGCCGGGGAGATCGCGGGGGCCGCGCTCGACGTGTTTTCCCAGGAGCCCCCGGCCGACGCCTCGCTCACCGGTCACCCGAAAGTGAACGCGACCCCCCACCTCGGCGCCTCGACCGACGAGGCGCAGGAGAAGGCCGGCGTGGCCGTGGCCAGGTCGGTGCGGCTCGCCCTCGCCGGCGAGCTCGTGCCCGATGCCGTGAACGTCGCCGGCGGCGCGATCGACGAATACGTGAAGCCCGGGCTGCCCCTCACCGAGAAGCTCGGCCAGATCTTCGCCGGCCTCGCTGCGGGCCCCATCACCTCGCTCGACGTCGAGGTGCACGGCGAGCTCGGCGAGTACAACGTCGAGGTGCTGAGGCTCGCGGCGCTCAAGGGCCTCTTCACGCAGGTGGTGAGCGACCCGGTGTCGTACGTCAACGCGCCGCTCTACGCCGAGCAGCGCGGCCTCGAGGTTCGATTCTCGGCGGACACCGCGGCCGAGAGCTTCCGCAACGTCGTCACGCTGCGGGGCACGACGGCCGACGGCGCGCAGATCTCGGTCTCGGGCACCCTCACCGGCCCGAAGCAGGTCCAGAAGATCGTCGGCATCAACGGCTACGAGCTCGAGCTGCCCATCAGCGAGCACCTGATCGTCTTCAGCTACACCGACCGCCCGGGCATCGTCGCCGCCTACGGCAAGCTGCTCGGCGAGGCCGGCGTCAACATCGCGGGCCTGCAGATCGCCCGCGATGAGAAGACCGGTACCGCGCTGTCGGTGCTCTCGATCGACGCGCCCGTGTCCGCCGAGCTGATCGGGGAACTGGGCGATGCGATCGGCGCCGAGATGCTGCGCGCCATCGACCTCGTCGTCGACTGACGCGCGAAACGGGAGCGGGGCCGGTGGTCTCCCACCGGCCCCGCTCCCGTTTTCGGTCCCTCGTCCGTTCAGCCCTCGCGCCGGCAGCGCGCGAGGACGCCTCCGAGGGCGACCGTGCCGAGGGCGGCCCCGCGGGGCCGCCCCAGTCGTCGTTCAGCTGCTGCGTCGGCGCATCGTCAGGACGAGCGCGAGCGCGATCAGGCCCGTCGCGGCGAGCGCGGTCGCCGCCATCGCGGCAGTGGCGGTCGTGCCCTCCGCTCCCGGAGCCATCGTCTGCACGGCGACCGGCGGGGTCGGCGCGGGCGGGGTCGGTCCGGGCACGACGCTCGCGTCCGACACCTGGAGGTGCGCGCCGAAGTAGCAGAGCGGATCGCCGAGGTCGGCGTTGATGACGTTCAGCGTCCAATCGCCGTTCGGGTCCTGGCCGTTGAAAGCGCTGAGCGGCTCGACCGGCTGGAACGCGCCCGAGACCGGGATGGTCGTCGGACCCACCGGTGCCGCCGCCTGGTCGTCGAGAGCGACGGTGACGCGGGGGACGTTGGCCTCCCAGTCGGTGTAGGTCTCCTCGCCCGTGGCCCAGTCGCGGATGAGGACGACGGTCGTGCCCTCCGGAGAGGTCAGCGTGAAGCCGATCTCGTCGCTGTAGGACGAGCCGGTCCCCGGGGCCGCGCAGCTTCCGTCGACCTTGTGGAAGTCGAGGGTGATGTTCACATCCGTGATCGCGCCGACGCCGCTCACCGAAATGGTCCGGGGCACCGTCGTGTCGTCGACGCTGACCGGGGCCGGGTCGGGGACGTCGTCGAAGCCGAAGTCCGCGGCCATGGCGGGGGAGGCGGCGAGCAGGCTGCTCCCGCCTGCGAGGGTGACTGCCGCGAGAATGGCGAGCGGACGTTTGCGCATGCGGGGATCCTGGCTTATAGGACAGGAATAGTGGATGGGGTTGGGCGTGTCAGCCTCTACCCGC
>CALMSE010000326.1 GCA_937872275.1 uncultured Leucobacter sp.
CGAGCCCGACATGCTCATCAAGATCGTGCGCGACGTCTTCAACGAGGACTTCCACCGCCTCATCATCTCGGGATCGGACACCTACGAGACGATCGCGAACTACCTCTCGCAGGTGGCGCCCGAGCTGCTCGAGCGCGTCGAGCGCTACGAGAGCGACCGCGACATCTTCGACGAGTACCGCATCAGCGAGCAGATCGCGAAGGCGCTCGAGCGCAAGGTGTGGCTGCCGTCCGGCGGATCCCTGGTGATCGACCGCACCGAGGCCATGACGGTGGTCGACGTCAACACGGGCAAGTTCGTGGGCTCGGGCGGCAACCTCGAGGAGACGGTGACGAAGAACAATCTCGAGGCCGCGGAGGAGATCGTGCGCCAGCTGCGGCTGCGCGACATCGGTGGCATCATCGTCGTCGACTTCATCGACATGGTGCTCGAGTCGAACCGCGACCTCGTGCTGCGCAGGCTCGTGGAGTGCCTGAGCCGCGATCGCACCAAGCATCAGGTCGCCGAGGTGACCTCGCTCGGGCTCGTGCAGATGACCCGCAAGAAGCTGGGCCTCGGCCTGCTCGAATCGTTCAGCGAGCCCTGCGAGGTGTGCGCCGGGCGCGGCCTGATCGTGCACCACGAGCCCGTGGTGAAGCATCAGTCGAGCGGCAACGGAGGAGGCCGCGGCGGGAAGCGGAAGGGCGCGCCGCAGACGTCTTCCGGGTCGATGAACCATGCGGCCCCCGCGGCGCAGACGCACGCCATCACCGAGGAGTCGCGCTCGATGCTCGCGAAGATCGCGGCGAAGACGATCCCGGGGGTCGGCGAGCACGCGGAACCGCATGAGCCCGTGGTGCCGGTCGCCGCCGAGATCTCGGAGCCCGAGCCCCAGCGACGGGCGCCGCAGGCCGCGGCGGTCGCGACGCGGAAGCCGGAGCCGGCGGGGGAGCTGACCCCGCAGCAGCTGCTCGACTCGGTGCTCGACGCGCTCCCGCAGGCGCCCGAGCCCGGCAAGCGTCGGCGCGGGAGCCGCCGCGCATCGAGCGCGGAGACCCGCCACGACGGAGTCGCGGATGGCCCCGCTTCGACGGCGCGCGGGGCGGATCCGCTCATTTGACCGCCCTGTCTCGATAGGATAAAGTTGATCGTTGGTGTCACCCGGCAACGGGTTGCAACGAGACTTGGGCGCGCGAGGCGCGTTCTCAGGCCCGCTTCCGGGTCGCTGGTTCGTTTTCGGAGAAAAAGGTAGACAAGTGGTTTACGCAGTAGTGCGCACAAGCGGCCGTCAGGAGAAGGTCGAG
>CALMSE010000327.1 GCA_937872275.1 uncultured Leucobacter sp.
TCGAGGCCGCCGGGGGCGCGGCGCCCGAGCTGGGCGTGGCGCACACCGTGGAGCTGGCACGGGAGCTGCTCGCGGGCGGGGCGCCCTCGATCCACCTCTACACCTTCAACCGGCACGAGCAGGTGCTGGCGGTGCTGCGGGAGCTCGGACTGCTGGCACCCGATCCGCTCGCGTAGGGGCGGATCCGCGCACCCGTCGTCTCCGCGTGCTCCGGGCCGGGGTCCCTGCGACTCGGCTCAGACCGAGCGGAAGACCGCGACGACCTTGCCGAGCACCTCGGCGTGATCGCCGAGGATCGGCTCGAAGGCGGTGTTGCGGGGGAGCAGCCACGTGTGGCCGTCGCGGCGGCGGAACACCTTGACCGTGGCCTCGCCGTCGAGCATGGCCGCGACGATGTCTCCGTTCTCCGCGTCGCGCTGCTGGCGCACCACCACGAAGTCGCCGTCGCAGATCGCGGCGTCGATCATCGACTCGCCGGCGACCTTCAGCATGAACAGCTGCCCGTCGCCGACGAGCTGACGGGGGAGGGGAACGAGCTCCTCCACCTGCTGCTCCGCGGTGATCGGCACGCCGGCGGCGATGCGGCCGACGAGCGGCACATAGGCGGTCTCCTCGGGCTGCACCGTCGGGGCGTCGGCGATGGCCTGGGAGGTGCTCGCGAGCTCGACGAGCACCTCGAGCGCCCGCGGCCGGTTCGGATCGCGGCGCAGGTACCCCGCGAGCTCGAGCCTGCTGAGCTGGTGGGTGACGCTCGAGAGCGAGGACAGGCCGACCGCGTCGCCGATCTCCCGCATCGACGGCGGGTAGCCCCGGCTCTCGACCGAGCGCGCGATGAACTCGAGGATCGCCTGCTGCTTCTCGGTGAGCGGCTTCGCCCGGCGCTCCGCCTCGCTGCTCGTCATCTGCGTTCTCCTTCGGCGGCCCGTCTTCCCCGACCGCGCCGGCCCGGGGCGGGCGGATCCGCGGAATTCCGCGGCGGAGCGTGAATGTCGGTGGTTGCTGATTCAGTGGTGCCGTTAGCGAAACCCTAACCGCATCGCAGTAGAACGGGCAAACATGTGTTCGAGTGTCGCGCGAAAAACATCGCTCAGAAATTCGAATATGCGGCTTGCGGTTTTGAATAATCGAAGATAGATTCGAAACAGGTGTTCGATCGACGCAGGTCGCGAGCACCGAGAACGAAGGGAAGCGGCCATGAGCGCACCGATCATCACCATTCCGACGGCCCTCGCCGACGCGGCGGGCTCCTCGACGCGCGCAGCGCAGTCGCGGTCCGGCGCCGAGGCGCCGAAGCTTCGGCTGACGCGCCGGGGACGCATCGTGATCGGCGCCCTGGGCGTCCTGCTGGTCGGCGCCCTGCTCGGCGTCGCCGCCGTGTTCGGCTCGACGGGCGCCGTGGCCTCCGAGGCCGCGGGCGATGCGCAGTTCGGCTACGTCGTGGTGCAGCCGGGGGAGTCGCTCTGGGGCGTCGCCACCGCGCTCGACCCCTCGGCCGACCCTCGCGACGTCATCGCCGAGATCGTGCGCCTCAATCAGCTCGGCGGCAGCGAGGTGCAGGCCGGGCAGCCGATCGCGGTGCCGCTGCGGTACGCCGAGG
>CALMSE010000328.1 GCA_937872275.1 uncultured Leucobacter sp.
CGGCGTCACGTCGAGGGGCGTCACGCTGATCGACGGGCGATCCGGCTCGGGCAAGACGACGCTCGCGGATCGGCTGGCCGCCGGGTCGGGCGCCGCGATCCTGCACCTCGACGAGCTCTATCCCGGCTGGGACGGCCTCGCCGAGGGCTCCCGCTCCGTGGCCCGGGCGCTCCGTGCGGGGGAGTACCTGCGCTACGACTGGGAGGCCGGGGCCTTCTCCGAGCGGGTGGTGCTCGACCCCGCGCGGCCGCTCGTGATCGAGGGCTGCGGCGCGCTCACCCTGGCGAACCTCGCGGCCGCCCGCGCGTGGGCGCGCGGGTCCGGCGCCGTGCGCACCATCTGGATGGAGTGCCCCGACGAGCTGCGTCGCGACCGTGCGCTGGCGCGCGACGGCGAGATGTTCCGCCCGCACTGGGAGCGCTGGGCGGCGCAGGAGGAGGCGCACTTCGCGGCCGAGCGGCCGGTCGCTCTCGCCGCCGAGATCGTGCACGCGGATCCTTCCCCTGCAGGTGCCGATCCAGTGCACCAATCCGCGGGATAGTGCACGCATCGACACCTGAAGAGGCGGGGGCCCGGCGGAGCGGGAGGGCGGATCGGCGGGGCGCGCAGCGCGGGTAGACTGTTCTGGTGCTGAAGGTCGTGGTGCTCATCTCGGGCGGGGGGAGCAACCTGAAGGCGCTGCTCGACGCGGCGGCGGATCCCGCCTACCCCGCACGCATCGTCGCCGTCGGCAGCGATACCGACGCGGGGGGCCTCGCCCATGCCGCGTCCGCGGGAGTGCCGACCTTCGTGGTGCGGCCCCGGGAGTACGACGGCCGCGAGGCATGGGGGGCGGCTCTTGCGGCGGCGATCCGCGAGCATCGCCCCGATCTCGTCGTGAGCGCGGGGCTCATGCGGATCCTCCCCGCCGGCTTCGTGCGCGAGTTCTCGCCGCGCCTCATCAACACCCACCCGGCGCTGCTGCCGCTCTTCCCCGGTGCGCACGCCGTGCGCGACGCGCTCGCCGCGGGGGCCGCCGAGACCGGAGTCACCGTCCATGTGATCGACGAGGGCGTCGACACCGGGCCCGCGCTGCGCCGGGCGCGCGTCGAGATCCGCCCCGGCGAGAGCGAGGCGGATCTGCACGAGCGCATCAAACGGCTCGAGCGCCCGCTGCTGGTCGAGACCGTGCGCGACATCGCGACCGGCTCGCTCGTCCTGGGCGACGCTGCGACCGGCGAGCCGACTCCCCCCACCCCCTGATAGGAGCCTCACCCACATGGCAGTTCAGAGCCACGACCCCAGCCTGTACGAGCACCGCGACCTGATCCCCGTGCGGCGCGCGCTCATCTCGGTGAGCGACAAGACGCGCCTGCTCGAGCTCGCGGGCGCGCTGGCCGCGGCCGGTGTCGAGATCGTGTCGACCGGTTCGACCGCCGCCGCCATCCGCGACGCGGGCCACTCCGTGACCGACGTCGCCGAGGTCACCGGCTTCGCCGAGGCCCTCGACGGCCGCGTCAAGACGCTGCACCCCGCCGTGCACTCGGGGCTGCTCGCCGACCTGCGCCTCGCCGACCACCGCCGCCAGCTCGCCGAGCTCGGCTTCGCGCCCTTCGAGCTCGTCGTGGTGAACCTCTACCCCTTCGAGCAGACCGTCGCCGCCGGCAAGCCCGCCGCCGACGTGGTCGAGAACGTCGACATCGGCGGCCCCGCCATGGTGCGGGCCACCGCGAAGAACCACGCGAACGCCGCCATCGTCGTCTCGCCCGGCCGCTACGACGACGTGATCGAGGCGGTGCAGTCGGGCGGCACGACGCTCGAGCTGCGCCGCTCGCTCGCCACCGAGGCCTTCGTGCACACCGCGCAGTACGACGCGGCGGTCGCCAACTGGTTCCTCGAGCAGGAGGATCGCGACTGGAGCGAGGCCCCCGCCGAGGGGATCGAGCTCGCCGACGAGTCGCTCGACGGCCTCTTCGAGAACGCCGACGCCTACGTGGGCTACGAGCTGTTCGGCCTGCGCGAGGCGGTGCTGCGCTACGGCGAGAACAGCCACCAGCGCGCGGCGCTCTTCACCGAGAACGACGGATCGGGCATCGCCCAGGCGACCCAGCTGCACGGCAAGGAGATGTCGTACAACAACTACGTCGACGCCGACGCCGCGCTGCGCGCCGCCTTCGACCACGAGCGCCCGGCCGTCGCCATCATCAAGCACGCGAACCCCTGCGGCATCGCCGTCGCCCCCGAAGGGGCCGCGGACCCGGTCGCGGCCGCGCACGAACTCGCCCACGCGTGCGACCCCGTCTCGGCCTTCGGCGGGGTGATCGCCGCGAACCGCACCGTCACGAAGGGCATGGCCGAGACGGTCGCCGGCATCTTCACCGAGGTCGTCGTGGCGCCCGGCTTCGAGCCCGAGGCGCTCGCGATCCTCACCCAGAAGAAGAACGTGCGCCTGCTCGTGCTGCCCGAGGGCTTCGCCCAGAACCCGGTCGAGCTGCGCCAGGTCTCGGGCGGCTTCCTGCTGCAGGACGCCGACCGCTCCTTCAAGCCGGCCGCCGAGTGGGAGCTCGCGACCGGCGAGCCCGCGGACCAGGCGACGCTCGCCGAGCTCGAGTTCGCGTGGCGGGCCTGCCGGGCGGTGAAGTCGAACGCGATCATCCTCACCTCGGGCGGCGCCTCCGTCGGCGTCGGCATGGGCCAGGTGAACCGGGTCGACTCGTGCCGCCTCGCGGTGGAGCGCGCGGGGGAGCGGGCCGCGGGCTCGGTCGCCGCCTCCGACGCCTTCTTCCCCTTCGCCGACGGGCTGCAGGTGCTGCTCGACGCGGGCGTGCGCGCCATCGTGCAGCCGGGCGGCTCGGTGCGCGACGCGGAGGTCGTCGAGGCCGCGAAGGCCGCGGGCGCGACGATGTACTTCACGCACGAGAGGCACTTCTTCCACTGACCGGCCTGAGCGGGATCGCGGGCCGGTTCGCGGGGCGCACCCGCGCGCCGCGCCCCACTGGCTAGGCTGGAGGCATGGAGATCCTCAGAAACATCCTGCTCATCCTGCACATCCTCGGCTTCGCCGGAATCGTCGCCGGGGTGTTCATGCAGCTGCCCGCGGTGAAGCAGGGCACGGCGAAGATCAACGGCGCGATCCTGCACAGCTCGATCCTGATGCTCATCACCGGGCTCGGGCTCGTCGGCATGGCGTACGCGCGCGGTTTCGGCGACCACATCGACAACGCGAAGATCGGCGTCAAGACCGCCGTGCTCGTCGTGATCCTCGTGCTCGCGATCGTCGGCAAGGCGAAGAAGCGCGCGAGCGCCGGCCTGCTCGGCGCCATCGGCGGCCTCGCGGTGCTGAACGTCGTGCTCGCCGTGGCCTGGTAGGCCGGGCGCGACCCGAACGCGGAAGAGGGGGCGGATCGCACGGCGCGATCCGCCCCCTTCCTCGTCGCGGGTCTACCGCTGCCGGTCGAGCGTGCCGATCTCGGCGCCGCCCTCGTCGCTGACGACGAGCGCGTCGCCCCGCACCGTCACCGCGACGGCCCGGTTCAGCCAGTCGTCGACGCCCTCGCAGTACATCATGGTGGAGCCCATGGCCCCGAGGTCGACCCGCTCCCCGTCGACCGTCCAGGTGCCGAAGAGGCGGTTGCAGCCGTCGGTTCCGGCGAAGGAGCCGTCCTCCGCGAACTCGAGCGAGGGCTTGCCCTGGGAATCCGGTTCGCCCCAGACCCCCAGGATCGCCGTGGCGGGATCCTGGGGAACCGAGTCCGAATCGGCGGACGAGCCGCCGGAGCAGGCGGTGAGGCCGAGCACCGCGAGCGCGGCGGCGGAGGCGAGTGCGAGCGCGAGTTTCTTCATGCGCTCAGACTACCCGCGATCCGCTGCGGTTCCTGAACCGCCGAGGCTACTCCTCGAAGCTCAGCGCCCGGCGGATCAGGTCCTCCTGCTCGTCTGCGTGCACCTTCGCGGAGCCCGTGGAGGGCGCCGCGGAGGCCGCGCGCGAGACCACTCGGATCTTGTCGTTCGCGAGATGCTTCGCCAGCACGAGCGTGATGAAGGGCCAGGCGCCCTGGTTCTCCGGCTCGTCCTGCACCCACATCAGCTCGGCGTCCCTCGGGTAGTCGGCGAGGACGCGGCCCAGCTCGATCGTGGGCAGCGGGTAGTACTGCTCCACCCGCACGACCGCGATGCTCGGGTCGGGGTTCTTCTCGAGAGCGCCCACCAGGTCGTAGTAGACCTTGCCCGAGGTGAGGATGATCCGCTTCGTCGCGTCGCGATCGACGCCGCGGGTGTCGTCGATCACTGGCTGGAAGGCGCCCGTGGTGAAGTCCTCGACGCTCGAGGTGGCGCCGCGCAGGCGCAGCATCGACTTCGGGGTGAACACCACGAGCGGCTTGCGGGGGCGGGAGTAGGCCTGGCGCCGCAGCAGGTGGAAGTAGTTCGCCGGGGTCGACGGCCGCGCGACGATCATGTTGTCCTCGGCGCACAGCTGCAGGTAGCGCTCGATGCGGGCCGAGGAGTGATCGGGGCCCTGGCCCTCGTAGCCGTGCGGCAGCAGCATCACCACGGAGGACTGCTGGCCCCACTTCT
>CALMSE010000329.1 GCA_937872275.1 uncultured Leucobacter sp.
GATGTCGAAGGTGACCTCGATCTGCGGGATGCCGCGGGGGGCCGGGGCGATGCCGGTCAGCTCGAAGGTGCCGAGCGGCTTGTTGTCGCGGGTGAACTCGCGCTCGCCCTGGAACACCTGGATCGCGACCGAGGGCTGGTTGTCCTCGGCCGTGGTGAAGGTCTCCGAGCGCTTCGTCGGAATGGCCGTGTTGCGCTCGATGAGCTTCGTCATGCGCCCGCCCTTCGTCTCGATGCCGAGCGACAGGGGGGTGACGTCGATGAGCAGGACGTCCTTGCGCTCGCCCTTCAGCACACCGGCCTGGAGAGCGGCGCCGACCGCCACGACCTCGTCGGGGTTCACGCCCTTGTTGGGCTCGCGGCCGCCGGTGAGGCTCTTCACGAGCTCGGTGACGGCGGGCATGCGGGTGGATCCGCCGACCAGCACGACGTGCGCGATGTCGCCCACCTTCACGCCGGCCTCGGCGATCACGTCGTTGAACGGCTTGCGGGTGCGCTCGAGCAGATCCTTCGTGAGCTCCTCGAACTTCGCGCGCGACAGGGTCTCGTCGAGGTTCGCGGGACCGTTCTCGGTGAGCGAGAGGTAGGGCAGCTGGATCTGCGCGCTCATCGAGCTCGACAGCTCCTTCTTCGCCTGCTCGGCGGCCTCCTTGAGGCGCTGCAGCGCGATCTTGTCGTTCGACACGTCGACGCCCGAGGTGGCCTTGAACTGCTTGATCAGCCATTCGACGATGCGCTGATCCCAGTCGTCGCCGCCGAGGCGGTTGTCGCCCGCGGTCGCGCGCACCTGGATGGTCGAGAAGTCGTCGTCCTTGCCCACTTCGAGCAGGGACACGTCGAAGGTGCCGCCGCCGAGGTCGAAGACGAGGATCAGCTCGTCCTCCTTGCCCTTGTCGAGGCCGTAGGCGAGGGCCGCGGCGGTGGGCTCGTTGATGATGCGGAGCACGTTGAGGCCCGCGATCTCGCCGGCCTCCTTGGTGGCCTGGCGCTCGGCGTCGTTGAAGTAGGCGGGCACGGTGATGACCGCGTCGGTGACCTTGTCGCCGAGGTAGGTCTCGGCGTCGCGCTTCAGCTTCATGAGCGTGCGCGCGCTGATCTCCTGCGCGGTGTACTTCTTGCCGTCGATCTCCTGGGTCCAGTTGGTGCCCATGTGGCGCTTGACCGAGGCGATGGTGCGGTCGACGTTGGTGACCGCCTGGCGCTTGGCGGTCTCGCCGACGAGCACCTCGCCGTCCTTGGTGAAGGCGACGATCGAGGGGGTGGTGCGGAAGCCCTCGGCGTTCGCGATGACCGTGGGCTCGCCGCCCTCGAGCACCGAGACGACCGAGTTGGTGGTGCCGAGGTCGATGCCTACTGCACGTGACATATGTGTTTCTCCTTGTGTGTTCTGCTGGAAGTCCGGGGCTGGCCCCGGTGGTCTCTTCGGCTCTCGGCGGATCAGGTGATCGATGGATCGGCGGATCCAACCTTGAGCCCGATGTACTCAAGTTTAGTCCGAGAGCGGATCGCGTCAAGTCCTGGGCGCAAAAACTTGAGCCGAGTGCACTCAACCCTCAGCGCGCGCCCGCGCGCTCGGCATCACTCGCCGTCGGAGCGGCGGGGATCCTCATCGTCATCCGACCCCTCCGAGCCGCCGGGAAGCCGGATCGTGCCGGTGCTCACCGCCTCGTCGATGGCGGCCTCGACCTGGCGCTGGCGCCGCAGCCGGATGCGGCTGAGCGCGCGCTGCTCGGGCAGGCTCCACCCGAAGCGCACGGCGAGCAGGCGCAGCACGGCGGTCACGACGACGCAGGCCACGCCCGCGGCGAGCACCGGCAGATCGAATGCGAGCATGACGAGCAGCACCGCGATGCCGCCCATCGACGCCATCGCGTAGAAGGAGCCGACGTGCATCAGCGCGATCGGGATGCTGAGCATCACGTCCCGCATGACGCCTCCCCCGACCGCCGAGATGGTGCCGATGAAGAGGGCGGGCACGACGGGCATCCCCATCGAGAGCGCCTTGGTCGCGCCGATCGCGCCGAACATGCCGATGCTGAGCGCGTCGAGCAGCGTCACGACGGGGTCGACCCGCCGGAACAATCGGTACAGCAGCATGCCGACGAACGCGGCGACGACGGCGGTGATCAGATAGTAGTTGCTGGAGAACGCGGCGGGGGTGACGCCCAGCAGGATGTCGCGCAGGAAGCCGCCCCCGATGCCCGAGGCGATGCCGACGATCGCGACGCCGAGCAGGTCGAGGCGCTTGAAGCCGGCGGCGAAGAGGGCGCCCTGCAGGCTGCCCACGGCCACGGCGGAGAGATCCGCCGCGAGCGGCACGGTGAACACCTCATCGAGCACGGGCGGCTCCTCTCTGCTTCTCTTCCGGCGTTCCCGTCGGCGTTCCCCTCGGCTCGACCCGGCGACCGTTTCGTATGCACTCATCGTAGTTTCGTTCCGCCGCGAGTGCCGCCCTTCCCCGCCGGCGACAGCGGTCGACGGCGAGCGCGGCTACCCCACGGCCACTCCGGTGGGTTATGTTGACCCCATGAGCGAGACGACGAGGCCCGCGACGCACGCACCCGGCGGCGACGCGCCGATCCCGAAGCGCAAGGTCTACGCGTGGGCCCTCTGGGACTGGGCGACGCAGCCCTTCAACACGGTGCTGCTGACCTTCGTCTGGGTGCCGAGCTTCCTGACCTCGTACTTCTTCCTCGAGCCGGGCCTCGCCGCCGAGGGCGTGAACGCCGACGGCACCAGACTCAACTGCGACACGAGCGCCAACGCGCTGACCGCCTACTGCGGCGGTCTCGGCCGACTCGCCGCCGACCTCGGCTGGGGCATCACCATCGCCGGGGTGCTCATCGCGCTGCTCGCGCCCGTGCTCGGCCAGCGCGCCGATGCGGCCGGCCGCAAGAAGATGATGCTCGCCATCTTCACCGGTCTGCTCGTGCTCTCCCAGTTCGGCATGTTCTTCGTCGACGGGGCGCCCGCCTTCTTCTGGTTCGGCGTCACGCTCGTCGCCGCGGGCAGCGTCTTCTCGGAGATCGCGAACGTCAACTACTACGCCCTCATCGTCACCGTGTCGACGAAGAAAACCGTCGGGCGCGTCAGCGGGCTGGGCTGGGGCTTCGGCTACCTCGGCGGGATCCTCGCCCTCGCCATCGTGGTCGGCGCGATCCTCGGCGGCCTGCTCGACGGCACCGACCCGATGACCTTCCGCATCGTCGGCCTCGGCGCGACGATCTGGACCATCGTCTTCGCCATCCCGATCTTCGTCGCACTGCCGGAGCCGCCCGCGGCCGTCGAGAGCCGGAAGGTCGGCTTCTTCGCCGGCTACGTCGAGCTCGCGCGCAGCATCGCGCGGCTGTGGCGGGATTCGCGCCACACCTTCTGGTTCCTGGTGGCGAGCGCGGTGTACCGCGACGGCCTGGCGGCGGTGTTCACCTTCGGCGCCGTCATCGCCGGCCAGGTGTTCGGCTTCGGCTTCACCGATCTCGTGATCTTCGGCATCGCCCTCAACCTCGTCGCCGGCGTCTCGACGATCTTCGCGGGCAAGCTGGACGACCGCTTCGGGCCGAAGCCGGTGATCCTCGTCTCCATCGGCGGCCTCGTGGTCTGCTGCCTCGTCGTGTTCTTCGGCGCGGCGGGCGGCAAGGCCATGTTCTGGGTCGTCGGCATCGTGCTCGCGGCGTTCGTCGGACCCGCGCAGGCGGCGTCGCGATCCTTCCTCGCACGACTCGCCCCGGAGGGGCGCGAGGGCGAGCTCTTCGGCCTGTACGCCACCACCGGCCGCGCGGCGGGGTGGATGGGGGCCGCGCTCTGGGGCGCCGCGATCGCGCTCTTCGCCAACCAGACCATCTACGGGATCCTCGGCATCGCCCTGATCCTCGCCATCGGCTTCGTCCTGCTGTGGTTCGTACGGGCACCGGAGCAAACGCATCACGTTTGATCGTGCCCGCAGCGCCGCCGCTGCGGCGGCCCACGGAGCGAAGCGAGGGGCGCGAGCGCCAGAGGCGGACGCGTAGCGTCTGCGGCGCGAGCACTGCCGCACACGGCGGCATGCGCCAGAGGCGGACGCGTAGCGTCTGCGGCGCGACGGTTCAGCCGGTTCAGGGCGTTCTGCCGGACGAAATCGCCGAATCCCACCGGCAGAACGCCCTGAACCGGCTGACGTGCCCGCCCCGCTCGACGCATGGCGCCGAGCGCACTGCGAGTCCCAGTATCCTGACGGGGTGGCGCACCCCGTTTCCCTGTCCCCCGAACAGCTGGCGGTGTTCGAGCGGATCGAGCACACCCGCGAGCACGTCTTCGTCACGGGGCGCGCGGGCACCGGCAAGAGCACGATCCTGAACCACCTGGCCTTCACCACGAGCAAGATCATCGCCGTGTGCGCCCCCACCGGGGTCGCCGCGCTGAACGTGGGCGGGCAGACGATCCACTCGCTGCTGCGGCTGCCCACCGGCGTGATCGCGGATCACGCCCTCGAGCAGCCCGCAGAGCTCAAGAAGATGCTCGCCGCGATCGACACCCTCGTCATCGACGAGATCTCGATGGTCTCGGCCGATCTCATGGACGCGATCGACCGCTCGCTCAGGCAGGCGCGCGGCAAGAAGCACGACCCCTTCGGCGGGGCGCAGATCATCATGTTCGGCGACCCGTACCAGCTGCCGCCCGTGCCGCCGCGCGACCCGCACGAGCGGGCCTACTTCGAGGACACCTACCGCTCGCTCTGGTTCTTCGACGCCCAGGTCTGGCGCGACGCGCCCATGTCGGTGATCGAGCTCATCGAGGTGCACCGGCAGCGCGACGACCGCTTCAAGCAGATCCTCACCGCCGTGCGGCACGGCGAGGTCACCGAGGATCAGGCCGAGGAGCTGAACGCCGCAGGCGCCCGGCCGGCGCCCGACGACGTCATCACGCTCGCGACCACGAACGCGACGGTCGCGCGCATCAACGCGGATCGCCTGGCGCGCATCACGGGCGAGCCCATGCGGGCGGTGGCCGAGATCAACGGGGAGTTCCGCGAGAACACCTACCCGGCCGACGAGGTGCTGCAGCTGAAGCCCGGGGCGCAGGTGATGTTCCTGCGCAACGACGCCGACGGGCGATGGGTGAACGGCACGATCGGCACCGTCTCGCGCGTCTCGGGCACCGTATGGGTCGAGGTCGGCACGGGTTCGGACGCCGAGGAGTTCGAGGTCGAGCCGACCGTGTGGGAGCGGCACCGCTACCGCTACGACGCCGAGACCAAGAAGCTCGAGAAGGAGGTCGTGGCCGAGTTCGAGCAGTTCCCGCTGCGGCTCGCCTGGGCGGTGACCGTGCACAAGTCGCAGGGGCACAGCTACGACGCCGCGGTGATCGACCTCGGACCGCGCGCGTTCAGCGCCGGGCAGACCTACGTGGCGCTGAGCCGCGTCCGCTCGCTGGACGGGCTCTACCTGCGGCGGCCCCTGCAGCCGCGCGACGTGATCGTCGATCCGAACGTCGCGCGCTTCATGCGCGAACGGACCAGTTCTCGGTAACCCGCCGCCGCGGGGCGCCCGGCGCGGCCCCTACGGCACCGGCACCTGCCCCCGGGCATGCGCCTTCGCGTAGGCCGCGCGCACGCGCCGCCGCTCCTCGCGCCCCTCGGGGTGGTCCGCCGGCGTCGCGCCGAGCAGCCGCTTCGTGTAGGGGTGCTGCGGGTCGTGGAAGAGCTGCTCCGTCTCGGCGAGCTCGACGAGCTGCCCCGAGCGCATCACCGCGATCCGGTCGCAGATGTTGCGCACGAGCCCGAGGTCGTGGGCGATGAAGAGGTAGCTCATGCCCGTCTCCTCCTGCAACTGCGCCAGCAACTCGATGATCTGCTGCTGGGTGAGCAGGTCGAGCGCGCTCACCGCCTCGTCGCAGACGACGAGCTTCGGCCGCAGCACGAGCGCGCGGGCGATGGCGACGCGCTGCTGCTGGCCGCCCGAGAGCTCGGCCGGGTAGCGCCGCAGGTGGTCGGTGGTGAGCCCCACCTGCAGGAAGGCCTCCTCCGCGAGGTGCTCGCGCTCGGCCCGGTCGCCGATGCCGTGACGCGCGAGGGCCGCCGTGAGCGAGCCCTGCACGGCCTGCCGCGGGTTGAGCGACATCGACGGATCCTGGAACACGGCCTGCACCTGCCTGCGGTAGCCGAGCGGGGTGTGCCGCCCGAAGGAGGCGATGTCGACGCCCTCGAACTCCACCGTTCCGTCGGCGATCGGCAGCAGGCGCAGGATCGCGCGGCCCGTGGTCGACTTGCCCGAGCCCGACTCCCCGACGAGGCCGAGGGTCTCGCCCGCCGCGATGTCGAAGCTCACGCCCTCGACGACCCGCTTCGGCTTCGCGCCGAAGCCGCCCGCCGAGCCGTACTCGAGCGCGAGCTCGCGCACGCTGAGCAGCGGATCGCCCGGCGCCTCGAGGACGGCGCCCGCGCGCAGCCGCCGCTCCCAGTGCACCTGGTCGGGCTCCTCCGGCACGGGCGCGGTCTGCGCGCCGTGCAGCGCGGGGTTGGCGGCGAGCAGCCGCTCGGTGTAGGGGTGGGCGGGCGCGTCGAAGAGCTCGTGCACCTCGCTGTCCTCGACGATCTCGCCCTGGTACATGACCACGACCCGGTCGCAGGCCTCGGCCGCGACGCCGAGCCCGTGGGTGATGAAGAGGATGCTGAGGCCCATCTCGTCGCGCAGCTCGAGCAGCAGGTCGAGCACCTGCGCCTGGGTCGTGACGTCGAGGGCGCTCGTCGCCTCGTCGGCGATGATGACCTCGGGTTTCGAGGCGATCGCGATCGCGATCGCGACGCGCTGCGCCATGCCGCCCGAGAACTGGTGCGGGTAGTCGCGCAGGCGGGTCTCGGCGTTCGCGACGCCCACGCGGCCGAGCAGCCGCGCGGCCTCGGCACGGGCCGCCTTCGCCGACATCTTCGAGTGGGAGCGGATCGTCTCGACGATCTGCTTGCCCACCGTGTGCACCGGCGAGAGCGACGCCATCGGATCCTGGAACACGGCGGCGAGGCGCGTGCCCCGGACGCCGCGCAGGTCCTTCTCCCCGAGCCCCGCGATGTCGACCCCGTCGAGCAGGATCCGGCCCGAAGCGATGCCGATGCCGGGCTGCATGAGGCCGAGGACGGCACGGGCGAGCGTCGACTTGCCCGATCCCGATTCGCCGAGCAGGCCCACGATCTCGCCGCGGGCGATGCTGAGGTTCACGCCGCGCACCAGCGTCACCCGATCCTTCGCCCCGTTCAGCACGATGTCGAGATCCCTGATCTCGAGCACGGGGCGCGACTCGGGAGCGGAGGCGGCCGCCTCCGCGATCTCCTCGGCCGAGAGCCGGGTCTTCTTCGCCTTCACTGGCTTCACGCGCTTGCGCTTGTCGCCCGCGAGCGCATCGTTCACACCGTCGCCGATCATGTTGAACGAGAGCACGGTGAGCACGATCGCGATGCCGGGCGGGATCGCGAGGAACGGCTGGACCGCGAGCTTGGCGGCCGCGGTGCCGAGCAGGCCGCCCCACGAGGGCACGCTCGACTCGAGGCCGATGCCGAGGAAGCTCAGCATCGACTCGATGATGATGGCGGAGCCCGTGAGGATCGCGCCCTGGATGACGAGCGGCCCGAGGAGGTTCGGCAGGATCTGGCGGAAGAGGATCGCGACCTCGCGGATGCCCGACACCTTCGCGGCGTCGATGTAGAGCTTGCCGCGCTCGGCCAGGGTGATGGCGCGCGACATGCGGGCGAAGTTCATGGCGAAGACGAGGCCGATCGCGAGCATCAGCGCACCGAGGCCGCGCCCGAGGATGGCGATGACGGCGAAGGCGACGAGCATGCCGGGCAGCGCGTCGAGGATGTCGACGAAGCGGGTGCCGACGCGATCCCACCAGCCGCCGCGGTAGCCGAGCAGCAGGCCGATCGGCACCCCGATGAGCATGGCGACGAGCACGGAGCCGATGCCGATGAGCAGCGCGATGCGGGCGCCGAAGATGAGGCGGCTGAGCACATCGCGGCCGTTGTCGTCGGTGCCGAGCCAGTGCTCGGCGGTGGGGCCGAGCAGGATCGCGTCGCTCGAGAAGTTGTTCTCGAGCGGGTCGTATGGGGCGAGGACGCCGGCGAAGACGGCGCACACGAGCACCACGGCGATCCATGCGAAGGAGAGCACGGTCGAGGGTTGCCGCAGCAGGGTGCGGATGAAGCGGTTGCCCGTACGGGCGCGCTTCTCGGGAGAGGCGAGACCGAGCACTTCGGTCTTGGGGGGCGCGGGAGTGCTCACTGGGGCCTCGCCTTCGGGTTGATGAGGCCGTAGCAGACGTCGACGACCAGGTTCACGACGATGATGAGGATGGCGACCACGAGCACGGTGCCCTGCACCACCGGGAAGTCGCGTCCGATGACGCTGTTGAGCAGCAGGGTGCCGACTCCGGGGAACGAGAACACCCGCTCCATGACGAGGCTCGTGCCGAAGAGGATCGACACGGCGAGGGCCGACGCGGCGAGCACGGGCACCATCGCGTTCTTGAGGGCGTACACCCAGATGATCCTCCGCCTCGGCACCCCGGCGGCGGTGAGCGTGTCGGCGTAGCGCGACTCCAGCGCCGCGGCGACGGCCGTGCGGGTCTGCCTGGCGATGAGCGCGGAGGCCCCGGCGCCGAGCGCGAGGGCGGGCAGGATCAGGCCGCGGATCCACGCCCCGAAGTCCTGGGTGGGCGGGGCCCACGCGACGACGGGCGCGACGCCGAGCTGGATGACGAACACCACGATGAGGATCAGGCCGAGCCAGAACTCGGGCACCGACTGCATGAGCGAGGTGAAGGCGGTCACGCCGCGGTCGACCGGGCGCCGGGCGTGGGTGCCCGCGAGCACGCCGAGGCCGATGCCGATCACCATCGCCACGACGAGACCGCCGCCCACGAGCGAGAGGGTCGCGGGCAGCCGCTCCCCGATGAGCTCGGTGACGGGCCGGCCGCTCTGCAGGGAGACTCCGAGGTCGCCCTGCAGGGCCGCGCCGACCCAGTCGCCGAGCCGCACGAAGAACGGCCGGTCGAGCCCCAGCTCGGCCTCGACGCGGGCGATGGCCTCGGGGTTCGCCCCCGCGTCGCCGAGGATCATCGCCGCGGCGCTGCCGGGGATGAGGTAGACCAGCAGGAAGACCAGCGCGGAGACGATGAGCAGCTGCGGCACCACGAGCAGGAGGCGCGAGCCGATGAGCTTCAGCATCTCTCCCCCGCTCGGGTTCTCTTCACTCGTGGTGCCATCAGCGTGCTCCTTGCCTCTCCGTCGCCGGTCTCGGTCGCGATCTCGGGTGGGGTTGCGCGGCCGCGCTACGCGCCGGCCGGGCGGATCGCGCGGTAGTCGATCAGGTTCTGCTCCCAGACCTGGATCGCCGGCTGCACGTCCGTCACGGTATCGGTGTTGTAGGCGATGATCTCGCTCGACGCGAAGTGGCTGCAGGTGAGCGCCTCGTCGGAGATCTGCTTCATCACCGCGGCCCACTTGTCGTTCGCCTCGGGCGAGCCGCCGGCGGCCTGCGCCTGGCCGGCGAGCGCCTTCAGCTCTTCGCTGACGTACTTCGAGGGGTTCGCCGGGGCGGTGTCGGAGAACCAGGCGCCGTACCAGTCGGCCGGGGTGATCTGCGGGTTGTTGCCGAGCGCGACGGCGTACTGGCCGCTGTTCCAGGTGGAGAGGTACTGCGCCATGTCGAGCTCCTGCACCGTGATGTTCACGTTCGGCAGCTTGTTCATCTGATCGACGCGGATCTGGATCTCCTGCTTGTTGAACGGAGCGGCGCCGATCTGCGCCTCGACAGCGGGCTCGCCGAGCTCCTCCCAGAGTTCCAGCGCGGCGTCGAGGTCGGCCTGGAATCCGGTGATGTCGGGGTTGTGGCCCGGCTCGCCCTCGATGAAGTGCTGGTTGTGCGCCTCGCCGCCGCCCAGATCGGCCACCACCTCGGCGTCCATCGCGAGGCACAGCGCCTCGCGCACCTGCGGGTCGCCGAAGGTGCCGCCCGGGGCGCGGTCGATGAAGTTGATGTTGTTGCGGATCGCGGGGTAGTCGAAGTACGCGACGTTCGCGGCCGAGTCGAAGCGCGGCAGCTCGTCGGTCTCGGTGTCGGTGACGTCGAGGTCGCCGGAGAGGAGGGCCGCGGTCGCCGCGGTGTCGTCGGCGATCGCGTAGAGCTCCACGTTCGCGAAGCCCGGCTTCTCGCCCCAGTAGTCGGCGAACTCCGCGAAGTACATCTTCGATCCGCTGGTCGACTGCGCCTCGTCGTACGCCCAGGGGCCGGTGCCCACCGGATGCGTCTTGATGGAGCCGTCGGCGATCGCGGCCGGCGAGCCCATCGGCAGGTTGCGCTGGCTGAGCAGCGCGAGAAAGGTGCCGTACGGGCGGGTGAAGGTGAAGGTCACCGTGTACTGGTCGTCGGCGACGACGGACTCGACCGCTGCCTTCAGGGGCCCGCCGAACTGGCCGCCCACCACGTCGCGCACGTACTCGACGTTCGCGACGACCGCAGCGGCGTCGAAGGGGGTGCCGTCGTGGAAGACCACGTCGTCTCGCAGGGTCAGCGTGAGCGACTTCGAGCCCTCGCCGAAGCTCCACTCGGTCGCGAGGTTCGGCAGGATGGTGCCGTCGCTCTGACGCAGCACGAGCGTCTCGTAGGGGATGCGCATCGTGCCGGGCTCCATCTGCTGCGAGCCGGGTTCCCAGCTCTCGGGGAACGAGCCCCAGTTCACGCGCAGCGTGTCGCTGACGGCGGTCGCGGTGCCCTCGCCGGTGTCGGGTGCGGATCCGCCGCCCGAGCAGCCGGCGAGCAGCAGGCCGGCGATGCTCAGCGGGACCATCGCCTGCAACAGGGTTCTCTTCTTCATGGGGACGCCTCCTCGCGTCTGGTGCGGCGCCTGGCGCCGCACGGATGGGTGGGTGTTCGGTCGGGGTGGATGTTCGGGCCGAATGGCGGGATGCGGTCGGATCGTCGGCGGGATCAGCCCTCGGCTTCCACGACGCGGTTCTCGATGGCGCCGAGGCCCTCGATCTCCGCGCGCACGACGTCGCCGGGCCGCAGGAAGCGGCCGCTCGGCGCACCGATGCCCGAGGGCGTGCCGGTCGCGATGAGGTCGCCCGGCATGAGCGTCATGACGGTCGTGAGCTCGGCGATCTGCGCGGCGATGCCGTGGATCATGTCGTCGGTGCGGTGCGACTGCCGCACCTCGCCGTTGACCGTGAGCGTCATCCGCAGCGCCTCGGGGTCGGGCACCTCGTCGGCCGTCGTGATCCACGGCCCGATGGGCCCGTGGGTATCGAAGGACTTGCCGAGGGTGAAGGTGGGCGAGCGCTGCTGCAGCCAGTCGCGCACCGACACGTCGTTCGCCACGAGGTAGCCGGCGATCACCTCGTGCGCGCGCTCGGCCGGCACGTTGCGGCAGCGCTCGCCGATCACGAGGCCGAGCTCGATCTCGTAGTCGAGGGCGTCGGAGACGTCCGGCTTCACGATGTCGCCGAAGGGCCCGGTGATGCACGAGACCTGCTTGTTGAACCAGAGCTGGTTGGCGGGGATCGGGATCCCGGCTTGCCGGGCCTCCTCCGCGTGCTCGCGGTAGTTCATGCCGATGGCCAGGTACTTCTGCGGGTCGTCGACGGGCGCCTCGAGCGTCACCGCCGCGAGGAGGAGGCGCTCGCCCGGGGCGGCCTCGATCTCCGCCCGCCGCTCGGGCAGCTCGGCGAGCAGCCGGCGCATCGAGGTGCCGAGACCCGGCACGCCGGAGAGGTCGACCACCTCGCCCGATGCGGGGTCCGCCGCATCGGCCTCGACCCGGCCGAGCCGCACGGGGCCGTCGCCGATCCGGAATCTCGCGAGTTTCATGCGCCCGCCTCCCGGCTCTCCGCGCCCTGCGAGGGCAGCCTGCCCCACACCTTGTCGCCGTAGGGGGTCATCTGGAAGCTCACGAACTTCCAGGAGCCGTCGCCCGAGCGGCGCAGCACCTGCGTCACCTCGCCGGAGAGGGTGCGCTCCCCGCCGCCGGGGGCCCTCATTCGGTTCGTGATCGACCCGGTGACGACGGCCGCGTCGTCGCCGATCAGCCGGACGAGCAGCTCCCCGCGGGTGATCTCGAGGTACACCCCGCGGGTGGCCACGTGCTCGAGCAGCAGCGCCTTCGTGTGCACCTCGCCGGGGGCGTGCACGTGCACGAGGGCGTCGTCGAACAGCGCGTCGAGCACGGCGAGGTCCTTCGCGATGAGGGCGGCCTGCCTGGCGGTCTCGGCGGCGAGCACCGCATCGCGCACCCCGCCCGAGGCGACGGTGACGGCGCCGGTCGCGGCGCTCACGCCGCCTCCCAGGTGCGGAAGCCGCTCGAGAAGGTGTCGTGGCCGGCGCGCAGCGGCTGGCCGACCAGGCGATGGTAGTTGCTGAAGAGTTCGTCGGCCTCGGCGAGCGGCAGCACCTCTTCGATCTGATCGGGCGTCTCGAGCGGCTTGCCCTCGGTGCGCTCGGCGACCCAGCGGCGGATCACCTCGTAGCCCTCGCCGCGCATGTTCATGACGATGCGGTTGACGTGCTCGCGCCGCTCGGCGTCGTAGGCGGCGAAGGCGTCGTGCGGATCCGCGTGCGCGGCGAGCTGACGGGCGACGACGCCCGCATCGAGGATCGCCTGGCACACGCCGTTGCCCCCGCGCGGGTACATGGCGTGGGCGGCGTCGCCGAGCAGCACCACGCGCCCGTCGACCCAGGTGTCGAGCGGATCGTGGCGGATGAGCGGGAAGAGGTAGACCTCGCGCGCCTCGCGGATGAGCTGCTGGATGTCGATGAAGTCGATGTCGACGGTCTCGTACAGCGGCAGGATGTCGTCGACGGTGCCGAGCTGGTTCCAGTCCTCGATGGTCTCCTCGGCCTCGATCTCCACGACCCAGTTGACGAGTTGCTTGCCCGTGCCCTCGAAGTCGTCGGCGATCGGGTACACCACCATCGACGAGATGCGCGGATCGCCGATGTGCAGGATCGTGTGGCCGTCGCGGTAGGGCTCGCGCAGCGTGGTGCCGCGGTACATCGTGATGCCCGAGTAGTGCGGCTTCGCGAGGTTCGGGTGCATCTGCCGCCGCACCGCCGACTTGATGCCGTCGGCGGCGATCACCGCGTCGTGGCGCACCTCTTCGGCGGTGCCGTCGGCGCGCTCGATGCGCAGGGTGACGCCGTGCTCGTCCTGCGCGTATGAGACGACCGGGGCGTTCAGCACGACCGAGTCCTCGCCGAGGCGCTCGAGCACCTTGCGGTACAGGAACATCTGGAAGTAGCCGCGATGCACGAAGCGCTGCTCGTGCTCGTAGCCCATGTGCACGCCGCACTTCTCGGCGTAGATCTCCTGCCCGAAGTGGTTGAAGAAGATCGAGTCGACCGCGTCGACGGACATCGCGCGGAACTCGTCGAGCAGGCCGAGCTCCTCGATCTCCCTGACGCCGTAGACCTTGATGTCGACGCCGACGCCGAGCGGCTTCAGCTCGGGCACCGCCTCGTAGATCTTCGCGGGGATGCCCTGCTGGTGCAGGCGCAGCGCGGTGATGAGGCCGCCGGGGCCTGCTCCGATGATGGCGATGTCGTGCATGGGTTCTCTCTTCGCTCGGTGGGGAATGACTCGGGGTCGCGGATCGGCCGCTACGCGGCGGGGCTCGGGGCGGCCAGCGCCTCGCGGAGGAAGCGGGCCGTGGCCTGCCAGGCCCGCTCGGCGTTGCGGGGGTGGTACAGGAAGAGCCCGGGGTTCGGCGAGTGCTGCGCCCGCAGACTGGTGAAGGCGTGCACGGTGCCGCTGTAGAGGTCCAGCTCCCAGTCCACGCCGGCCCCGTTCATGGCGGCCTTCAGCCGCTGCCAGTGCTCGGGGGCGGCCATCGGATCCTCGGCCCCGGTGCAGACGAGCACCGCGGGGGCGCGGTCGGGGCTCACCGCCGACCAGTCGAAGTCGATGAGGTCGAGGCCGGCATGGATCGCGACGACGCCGCGCACCCTGCCGCCGGTGCGCGCGTATTCGAGCGCGGAGGACCCGCCGAAGCAATAGCCGAGGCTCACGAGCGCCTCGCCGTCGATCTCGGGCTGGGCCGCCGCGACCTCGTGGGCGAGCGCGACGCGCGCGATCCACCGCTCTCGGTTCGAGACCATGGAGCCGATGAGCGGGCCGATCTCGGTGTCGCTCGCGGGGGTGAGCCGCCCGCCCCACACATCGGCGGCGAAGACCGCGAAGCCGAGTTCGGCGATGCGCCGGGCATTCGCCCGCATCTCTTCGCCGAGGCCGAAGGCGTCGTGGATCAGCACCACGGCCGGCAGCGACGAGGCGCCCTCGGGGGCGCAGACGAGGCCGAGCAGGCGGTCGCCGTCGTGCTCGTATGCGACGTCCCTGGTGACGATCTCGGCCATGTGCCACTCCTCCTCGAATGCCTGAACATGGATCGTACGCACAATCGCACACGATTTCAAGCGCGATTGGAGAATGGACTTGATTTCACGTAGGAAATCACACACGATTGGTAGCGGCAGTAGTCGCTCTCACCGCGGTCGAGGGATCGGACTGCATTTCCCATAGCAACGACGCACCCGAGGAGCGCCGCATGACTGTCGTCGACATCAACATCCACCACCTGCCCGAGGATCTCTTCACGAACGAGAAGATCCTGAACGGCTTCCTGAACAGCGCGCCCCGCGGCTTCGGCGAGATCGCGAGCGTCATCACCATGGAGAGCGGCAAGAAGCAGCTCATCCTCGAGAAGCCGAAGGGCTACCAGAACCTGAACTACGTCGAGGGCGACTACTCCGTCGAGTCGAAGCTCGCCGCGATGGACGAGGCCGGCGTCGACTACGGCGTCATGCGCGTGCCCGTGTGGCAGGAGTGGCTCGGCCTCGAGACCTGCCGGGCCGTGAACGACAACGCCGCCGAGATCGTCGCGAACTCGGGCGGGCGGCTCTTCGCCACCGCCTGCGTGCCCCCGTGGGGCGGCAAGGAGAACATCTACGAGCTCGAGCGCTGCGTGAAGGAGCTCGGCGCCGTCGGCGTGCAGCTCGCCTGCCACTACGGCCAGCTCTACCTCGACGACGAGGTCTTCGAGCCCTATCTGCGGGCGATCGAGAAGCTCGACATCCCCGTCGTCGTGCACCACACCCCGCTCCCCGTCGAGTACAGGTCGGTCATCGACTACACGAACCTGCGCCGCGAGTTCGGCCGCATCGTCGACCAGGGCGTCGCCGTCGGCCGCGAGCTCTTCAGCGGCATGTTCGACCGCATGCCGGGGCTCCGCTTCATCCACACCATGTTCGGCGGCAACTGGTTCGCGAACACCGCGCTGCTCACGCCGCACGCCCCCAACAAGGCCGAGGCGATGAACCGGCTCGATCCCACGGGCGGCGAGAAGATCCAGCAGTACCTGCGCGAGAACATCTTCTTCGACATGACCCACCCGCACTCCTGGGGCAAGGATCAGGTCGAGGCCGCGCTCAAGATCAACGGCGCCGACCACTACCTCTTCGGCTCGTCGTTCCCCGTGTTCTACAGCTGGATGGGCCAGGGCGTCGACTTCGTGCAGAACGAGCTCGACATCAGCGACGCCGACCGCGAACTCGTGCTCTCGGGCAACGCGAAGCGCCTGTTCAACCTCCCCATCTGATCGGAGCGGTCATGACGCAGCAGGACAACGACATCGACGACTTCTTCTCGACGGCCCGGGTCTCGGGCCGCGAGGAGGCGGTCGAGCTCACCGCCGACAGCTACCGCGAGCACCTCATCGACCTGGACGACCCGCTGCTCGCGAACGTCCGTGGCATGAGCTACGAGGAGTTCACGGCGGATCGCGCTCAGGCCGAGTTCCTGCGCGAGCTGCTCGAGTTCTGGAAGGGCCTCTACGACGAGCCCTTCGCGGGCGTCACCGCCGACGGGACCGTGCGCGAGGGGCTCTACCGGCTGCCCGCCGTCGCCGAGCCCGATCCCGAGCCGGCCTCCGCCGCCGAGCGCCTGCTCGCCCTCCTCTCCCCCGAGGAGCGGGGACGGATCGGCTATCCCCTCGACGCCCCCGAGTGGCGGGGCTGGTCGAACCCCGAGTTCGTGTTCTTCCGCAACGGGCTGCGGCTCGAGGATCAGCGCGACGAGGTCGTGCGGGCGATCCTCGCCGTCGTGGAGGCGTCGCTGAGCCCCGAGGGGTACGCCCGGGCGCGCGAGGCGATGGACCTCAACGGCTACCTGGGCGAGCTCGTGGACCTGCCGACGATCATGAACAACCGCTCCTACTGGTTCTCGCTCTTCGGCACCCCCTCCGCGACCGAGCCCTGGGGGTGGCAGCTCTTCGGGCACCACCTCGCGCTGAACTTCGTGCGCGTGGGCGGCCGGGATGTCATCGCGCCCGTGTTCATCGGGGCCGAGCCCGCGCTCTCCGACGGCGAGCGGCCCCCGCTCTTCGACGCGCGCGAGCGCATCGCGATCCGCCTCGGCGAGTCGCTCGCGCCCGCGCAGCGCGAACGGGCCGTCGTGTACCGATCGGTGCTCGACCCCGCGATGCCCGAGGGGCGGCTGCACCCGGCCGACGAGCGGCACGTCGCGGGCGCCTTCCGCGACAACCGCGTCGTGCCGGTCGAGGGGATCCCCGCGAGCGAGCTGGACCCCGGGCAGCGGGCGCTGCTGCGCGAGATCGCAGCGGACTTCCTGCTGCTGCTGCGCGAGGACGCGCGCGAGGCGACGCTCGCCGACTACGACGCGCACCTCGACGAGACCTGGTTCTCCTGGTACGGCGCCACCGACGGATCGCAGCCCTTCTACCTGCGCATCCAGAGCCCGGTGCTGCTCGCCGAGCTCGACCACCACGCCGGGGTGTGGCTGAACAACCGGCTGCCGGCGCGCTTCCACGTGCACACGACGCTGCGGATGCCGAACGGCGGCGACTACGGCAAGGCGCATCTCGCCGAGTGGCGGGCGCGCGAGTCGGGAGAGCTCTCGTGAACCTGACGGATCTGCGCATCCTCGTCGTCGGCGGCGGCTTCTCGGGGCTCGCCGCAGGCATCGCGCTGACTGGACGCGGCGCATCCGTCGATCTCGTCGAACGCTCGCCCGAGTGGACGATGGACGGCGCCGGCATCAGCATCGGCCCGGCGTCGGTGCGCGCGCTGCACATGCTCGGCGCGTACGAGCGGTTCCTGCGGGAGGGCGCCGGCTGCGACGGCATGGACGCACGCGACGCCTCGGGCGCTCACCTGACCACCTTCCCGACGCCGCGGCTCGCCGACCCCGGGCTGCCCGGCAACGGCGCGATCCTGCGGCCGGTGCTCGGCCGCATCCTCGTGGACCTGGCGCTCGCAGGCGGGGTCTCGGCGCGGCTCGGCACCGTGCCCGTGAACATGGTCGAGGGCGGCGGCAAGCGCGACGGGGTGCGCGTGGAGCTGGGCGACGGCACCGCGGCCGACTACGACCTCGTCGTCGCGGCCGACGGACTGTATTCCACGACGCGCGACCGGCTGTTCCCCGAAGCTCCCGCACCGACCTACAGCGGCCAGGGCGCGTGGCGCGCCGTCGTGCCCCGGCCCGGCGAGGTGGAACACACCGTGCTCTGGGTCGGCGGCCCCGTGAAGCTCGGGGTGAACCCCGTCTCGCGCGACGAGATGTACCTCTTCGTCAACGAGAACCGGGCGGCGCGGGATCGCATCCCCGAGAGCGAGTGGATCGCCCGTCTCGCCGAGATGCTCACCCCGTTCGGCGATCCGATGCTCGTGGCGGCCCGCGAGGCGCTCGGCCCCGAGTCACAGGTGCTGTTCCGCCCCATGGACAACCTGCTCGTGCCGCTCCCCTGGCACCGGGGCCGGATCCTGCTCATCGGCGACGCGGTGCACGCGACGACGCCGCACCTCGCCGCGGGGGCGGGCATCGGCCTCGAGGACGCGATCGCGCTCGCCGAGGAGCTCGAGCGGGCGCCCGACGTCGAGGCCGCGCTCACCGCCTTCGGCCGGCGGAGGTTCGAACGCTGCCGCATGGTGGTCGAGAACTCCGAAGAACTCGGCCAGCTTGAAACCACCCCGGGCATGGAGCAGGCGTACACCGCGCTGCAGGCGGAGTCGCTGCGCATCCTCGCGCAGCCGTTCTGACCGCCGGGCGATCGCTACCGCGCGTTCGCCAGCCGGTCGTACAGCCTCCGCAGCGCGGGCCCCGCAGCCTCGAGCGCGGCGCGATCGTCCGCATCGAGCTCGGCGAGCGCGCCATGCACGGGCGCCTTCCACTCCTCCGTCAGCGCCTCGTATTCGGCCGCGCCGACATCGGTCGGCTGGATCCGCGTCACCCGTCGATCCCCCTCGCTCTTGACGCGCTGCACGAAGCCGCGCTGTTCGAGCACGCGCACGGCGGCGCTGACATTGGGCTGGCGCAACCCGAGCGCGGTGGTCAGGTCCCCCACGGTGGATCCGGGCGCGTCCATCACCTGCTTCAGCAGCGCGACCGCGGTGGTCGGGATCGGGCCGCCCGTGCGCTCGGGCGCCGTGCGGTGGATGATCCAGGCGAGCTCGCGCAGCAACCCCGGGAGGTCGCCGGGCACGGCGTCGACCGCCGCCCCGCGCTTCCGCGTCTCGCTCATAGCGCTCCTCCGAACCATCCCACCGTCGACGCTCCAGTCTAGATCGTCGGCAGGTCCCCGGCCGGGGCGCGCGAGGAGGCGATCCGCCCCGGCCGGGAAGACATCGCGTCAGAGCGGCTTGGCCATCTCCTCCAGTGCGTGAGAGGTCGCGGCGACGTTGTCGAAGCCTGGCAGCAGGCCGCGCTCCCACTTGCCGATGTCGACGCAGGTCTCGACGATGAGCTTGCAGCGCTCGTAGCGGCGCTCGGTGTACTCCTCGAAAGCGGCCGAGTGATCCTCGCCGTGGGTCAGCAGGCACTCGGCGAGGACGACCCCGTCCTCGATCGCCTGTGCGGCGCCCTGGCCGAGGTGCGGCGGTACCGCGTGCACCGCGTCTCCCATGAGCACGACTCTCCCCCGATGCCACGGTGCGGGCGCGATCATGGCTTCCTCCGGACGCAGCACGATATCGGCGTCCTCGGGAATATGGTAGTCGCGGATCTCTCCGATCAGCGCCCCGAAGGGCGCCAATCGCTCCATGAGCGCCGGCCGCAGCTCGTCGCCGCTCGGGCGCTGGTCGCGCTCCATCTCGGCGTTGTAGAAGAGGTAGGCGAGATCCTTGCCGATGGGCACGACGCCGGCGACGCCGCCGGGGCTCGCCTGCAGGATGATGCGGTCGATCTGCGGCAGCCGGGGGATGTTCACGCGGAACGCGGACTGCCCGATGTACTCGGGGGCGAGCACCTCGTCAAGCACATGGCGCCGCACGGCGGAGCCGACGCCGTCGGCGCCGATGACGAGGTCCCAGCGCTCGGTGGTGCCGTCCGCGAGCCGCACGTTGACGCCCTCCTCATCCTGTTCGAGGCTCTCGAAGGCCGCGTTGTAGCGGATCTCGGCACCGGCCTCGCGCGCGCGATCGGTGAGGATCCGGTGCAGTTTCGGCCGCGTGACGCCGTTCATGGGCGGCAGGTCGGTGCCCTCGATGGGGGTGCCGTGGATGTCGTGGATGAAATTGCCCTCGATGTCGTACATCGCCCCCCACGCCTCCGCGGGGTAGCCCTCGTCGATGCAGGCCTGCGCGCAGCCGATCACGTCGAGCGCCCGCAGCGCGTTGCCGGGCTGGATGATGCCGACTCCGAAGACCGAGGAGTGCATGTCATGCTCGCGTTCGAGCACGCTTACGCTGAAGCCGGCTTGGCGCATCGCGGCCGCGGTGGCGAGGCCGCCGATCCCTCCGCCGACGATGAGTACGTTTCGATGGGTCATGGGTGTCTGTCTCCTGCGTCGTTGCGAGGCGAACGCGACACCCTGCGGGGCCGCGCGGATCCGCTCGGATCCTCCGTGCGCTCGGCACACCCATAATCTATTTTACAACATATATATGCACAAGTATATTTATGAATATATTTATCGACATCGCTCGTCGAGGACCGCGATGAGCTCCGCCTGCACGAGCGAGGCGTCGTCGAGGGTCGCCGCCATCACCTGACGGGCGGGCCGGCTCTCGGGATCGGGGAACATCGCCACCCACTCCCGGTTGAGCGCCTCGCGGTCGCGGTAGGCCACCAGGTGGAAGACCATCTTGAGGATGTCGTCGGTGCTCCCGCCTGCGACGCCCATCAGCTCGCGCACGTGGGCGAACACGTTGACCATCTGGGCGTCGAGACCCTCCGGCATCTCGTGCGTCTCGGGATCGCGACCGGTGATCACACCCGTCTGCAGATAGGGCCCGATGCGGCAGGCGGCGGGCACGGGGTTCACGTGGGCGAAGCCCTCGAGGTAGATGCTCTGGCGACGCGTCATCCGCGCTTCCTCCGTTCCGGTCCGAATCCCGAGCCTACTCGGCCGATGCGAGCTGCGCCTCGTCGTGGCTGAGCACGGCCTCCAAGGTGCGCACCTCGTGCTGCCTGGCGGCGGTCTCGATCGTGTCGGCGTCGGCTCCGGCCTCGATCAGGTCGATGAGCGCGTCGTGCTCGGCGATCGAGGCGACGGCCCGCCCGGGCGCGTACCAGAATGCCGAACGACGGATGATGTCCATACGGGTCCACTCGTCGTGCACCATGCCGAACAGCCGCTCGTCCTCGCAGCGCGAGCAGAGGTGCTCGTGGAACTGGCGGTTCAGGGAGCCGAAGCGGGTCGTGTCGAAGTTCGTGAGCGCCTCGCCCATCGCGCGGTTCAGCTCGCGGGCCCGCGCGATGTCGGCCTCGGTGAAGCGCTCGGCAGAGAGCGCGGTGGCGAGCCCCTCGAGCCTCGCGAGCAGGCGGATCGTGCGCTTCCACGCGCCGGTGTCGAAGGTCTTCACGAGCGCCCCGACATTGGGCACGATGTCGACCCAGCCCTCGGCTTCGAGGCGGCGCAGCGATTCGCGCCACGGCACCGAGCTGATGCCGTGCTCGCGGCCGAGCTGGTCGATGACGAGACGATAGCCGGGCCCGTAGGTCCCGTCCATGATGCGGGCCTTGAGGATGTCGTAGGCCTGCTCGGACTTGGTCTTGACCTTCGTCACGCCGGGCTCCTTCGCTCTCTGCCACGGGGCGACCCTCGATCGAGGGGTCGCCGCTGCGCTCGCGGACGCTCCGCGCTGGGAAAATCATATCGAATTTCGCACAGGATCGCGTCCCTCCGCCGCGATCCTGTCGAGCAGGCGCGCGAGCGCGGCGTCGCCGCGCGCACCGCGCCGCGCAAGGGCGAGGGCACCGAGAGGGCGCGGCTCCGGCACGAGGCGGCGCACCGTCACGTCGAAGCGGGCGAGGCTCCC
>CALMSE010000330.1 GCA_937872275.1 uncultured Leucobacter sp.
CGTGCGCACGCGCGCCCGCACGGCGGCGGCGATGCGGGGCGCCGTGTCGGCGTCGGCGTTCGCGCTGTCGATCGGCGGGGTCTGGTGGTTGATGCGGTAGTCGGCGCCGAGCGGCGCGCAGACGCCGGCCATCATGATCTCGAGCGCCATGGGGAAATCGGGATCCGGGGCGAGGCCGCGCTCGGTCCGGCGCATGCCGATGGTGCCTCCGGTGGCGAACACGAGTACCGTCGATCCTTCTGCCATCCCTCCATTCTCCCCCGCCGCCGAGACCCCGTGTGCACGGATGTCCAAACGCGCCCGTCGACCCCGACCTAGGTTGGGGGCCATGAATGCTCAGACCACCGTCAAGATCGCGGCGATCCACGACGCCGCACCGTTCCTCGACCTCGCAGCCGGCGTCGACCGGGTCTGCGAGCTGATCCGCCGCGCGGGGGCCGAGGGCGCCGGCATCGTCGTCTTCCCCGAGACCTATCTGCCCGGCTACCCCTACTGGATCTGGTCGCATACCGCGAAGTACGCGGCGCCCCTGTTCGCCGAGCTGTACGCGAACAGCATCGAGCTGCCGAGCGCCGAGTCCGACCGCATCGCCCGGGCGGCGGCCGAGGCCGGGGTCTGGGTCGTGCTCGGCATGGACGAGAAGGAGGGCGGCACGCTCTACAACACGCTCGCCTACTACTCGCCGCGCGGCGAACTCGTCGCCCGGCACCGCAAGCTGCAGCCGACCAACGCCGAGCGCACCGTGTGGGGCCGCGGCGACGGCAGCGACGTCTTCACGCTCGACACCGAGTACGGCCGGCTCGGCGGCCTCATCTGCTTCGAGCACACGATGGATCTGAGCGCCTACGCGCTCGCCTCGCTCGGCGAGCAGATCCACGTCTCCGTGTGGCCCGCGATCAACGCGACGCACGCCGACCCGAACGCGGGCAGCTTCGACCACTACTCGGTCACCCTGGCGAGCTCCTACGCGATCCGCAACCAGTGCTTCGTGATCTTCGTGCAGGGTCGCATCAGCGAGGAGATCGTCGAGAGGCTCGGGATCGCGGATCCCGAGAACGCCCCGACCGTGGGCGGCGGCGTCACGGGCGTCATCGGGCCCGACGGCAAGTGGGTGCAGCCCCCGCACCGCGACGACGAGGCGATCGTCTACGCGGAGATCGACCTCTCGACCATCGCCTTCGCGAAGTACTTCGCCGACAGCGCCGGGCACTACGCGCGCCCCGACGTGTTCAGCTTCGGCATCAACCACACTCCCCAGCGTCCGCTCACCGAGCAGTCCGCGGCGCGCGGCCTGGGCATGTTCGACGCGGGCGGCGAGGAGGGCGGCGAGGAGCCGAGCCGCATGATCACCGCCGCGGCCGGCTGAGCCCCCGCGCGTCGCGAGCCTCCCGCGCCTCCCATGCGATCGGAGAGCATGGACCCCGAGGCGGGCCCTTGCGGGCGGGCGGGGAAGTGCCACAATGGTGCCATGCCCGGGCACGGCGAGCGCGAGAGCGGCTGGAGGAGTTTCGACTCGTCCCGGGTCGGGGTTCCGCGGCGCACGCCGCTCTGGGAGCGCGCGACCCGGGAGCTGTTCATGCCCTTGCGGATCGAGACCCCGAGCGGACACGTCTCGGGCACGATCGCAGGGTTCCGCAGCGGGCCGATCCGCACCATCCGCCTCGACTCCACGGCGCACTTCGGCGTGCGGACCCCGGACCTCGCCGAGGGCGCGGGCGCCGGGCACCTCACTGTCGCATTCGCGGTGTCGGGGCGGCTGGAGGTGCGGCAGTACGGTCGCCGGGTCGTGCTGGCGCCCGGGGAATTCACGATCTACGACACCTCCGACGCCTTCGCCGTGGGCAGCCGCCTGCCCTTCGGCGCCCGCATCACGATGCTCCCGTCCGACGCGCTGAATCTGCCGTTCGGCTGCCTCGCCGGCCTGGCGGCGCGCCCCTTCGCGCCGGGGGCGGCGACGGGGATCCGGGCGCTGCTGGCCGAGTGCGAGGGCTCCGCCGGGCCGGGGCTCGCCGAGGTCCTCGGACCCCTGGAGCGGATCGGGCGGATCCTGGCCGAGAGCGCCTCGCGCGGGGGCGAGACCGGTGCCCGAGCCGATCGCCTCGGCGACGAGGAGCTCGTGGCGGCGGCGCGGCGCCTCGTCGAGTCGCGCCTCGCCGATCGGCGGCTGAGCCCCGATTTCGTCGCGGGGGTGCTCGGCGTCTCGAGGCGCCGGCTCTACTACGCGTGCGGGCGCGAGCTCGGGCCGCTGGCCGCCTACATCAGACGGCGCCGCCTCGAGCACGCCTCGGCGCTGCTGCGCGACCCCGAGTGGGGCGGCGCGAGCGTCGCGGAGATCGGCCGGGCGAGCGGCTTCGAGGATCAGGCGCACTTCAGCCGGCTGTTCAGCCGGGCCTACGGGCTGCCGCCCGTGCGGGCGCGGCGCTCGGCGGAATAGCTCGCGGCGTGCGCGTCAGCCGGTTCCCGGCGTTCAGCCGGGTGGGCAATCGCGTGTTCTTCCGGCAGAACTCCCACAACCGGCTGAGGTGCACGCCCCGGCGCCCCGCGCGCGGGCGATCCGGGCCCCGGGGCCGCATGTCGGTGGCGACTCCTAGACTTGAAGCACGATGAACGACTTCGAACTCCTCGACCCGGGCGCCCCGGCAGGCATCGGCTTCGGCGACGCCGGCGACGACCCGCTCGTCGCGGGCCTCAATCCCGAGCAGCGGCGCGCCGTCGAGGCGCGCGGCCCCGCACTGCTCATCGTCGCGGGGGCCGGATCGGGCAAGACCCGCGTGCTCACCCACCGCATCGCGCAGCTGATCCGCAATCGCGAGGCGTGGCCGAGCCAGATCCTCGCCATCACCTTCACGAACAAGGCCGCGAGCGAGATGCGCGAGCGCGTCGAGGCGCTGCTCGGCTCGCAGGGCGAGGGCATGTGGATCTCGACGTTCCACTCGGCGTGCGTGCGCATCCTGCGCCGCGAGGCCGAGCGCTTCGGCTACGTCTCGGGCTTCACCATCTACGACAGCGCCGACTCGCGAGCGCTCCTGAAGCGCATCATCAAGGAGACCGAGGCCGACAGCTACGGCTTCACCCCCGCGAACACGAGCGCGAAGATCTCGCGGTTGAAGAACGAGCTCTCCGACGCCGACTCGTACGCGGCGACGGCGAACGAAGCCGATCCGCGCGAGCGCCTCTTCGTCGAGATCTTCCGCGACTACGAGCGAGAGCTGCGCCGCGCGAACGCCTTCGACTTCGACGACCTCATCGGGCAGACCGTGCACCTGTTCCGCGCGCATCCCGACGTGGCGGCGATCTACCAGCGCCGCTTCCGGCACATCCTCGTCGACGAGTACCAGGACACGAACCACGCGCAGTACGCGCTCATCCGCGAGCTGACGCGGCCGGTCGAGCCCGAGATCGCGGATCGGCTCACGCCGCCGCTGCGCGAGCGCGAGGTCGACGCGGCCGGCCGCATCCCGGGCGCCAGCCTCACCGTCGTCGGCGACTCCGACCAGTCGATCTACGCTTTCCGCGGGGCCGACATCCGCAACATCGTCGAGTTCGAGCGCGACTTCCCGGGCGCCGAGGTCGTGAAGCTCGAACAGAACTACCGCTCGACCCAGAACATCCTCTCGGCGGCCAACGCCGTCATCGGCAACAACTTCGACCGCCAGGAGAAGAGTCTCTGGACGGCCGAGGGCGACGGCGCGAAGATCACGGGCTACACCGGCTACTCGCAGCACGACGAGGCCCGCTTCGTGGCCGAGGAGATCGAGGACCTGCGCAGATCCGGCCTGGCCTACGGCGACATCGCCGTGTTCTACCGCACCAACTCGCAGACGCGCGCGCTGGAGGAGCTGCTGA
>CALMSE010000331.1 GCA_937872275.1 uncultured Leucobacter sp.
GAGGGCGCCGGCGGCACAGGCGGCACAGGCGCCGAGTCGAAGACGCCCTCCCCCGCGCCGACGCCCACCCCGACTCCCGAGCCCGCGCCGCCGCCCATCCTCGGCGACGAGGTGTGGGCCGTCGGCGACTCCGTCATGCTCGCGAGCGCCGGCGAACTCGGCGCGGCGCTGCCGGGCATCTGGATCGACGCCGACGTCTCGCGCTCGTTCGGGTACGGCGTGTCCATGATCGAGCAGCAGCTCCCCGCGGGCCTGCGGCCCGTGCTCGTGGTCGGGCTCGGCACGAACGGGCCGGTCACCCCGACCGAGCTGGACTGGCTGCGGGCGGTGTCGGCAGGCTGCCGGGTCGTGCTCGTGAACGCCCACGGCGACAGATGGTGGATCCCGGAGGTCAACCAGTCCCTCGCCGATTTCGCCGCGGCGAACCGCGGTGTCGTGATCGCCGACTGGGATGCCGCCATCGCGCCGTACCCCGAGATGCTCGCGGGCGACGGCATCCACCCGGGCGACGATGGCGCGATCGTCTACGCGCAGACGGTGCAGCAGGCTCTCGTCGCGCTGAACGCGCCGGAGGAGCGCCCCGCGCGCTGAACGCCCCGCCCCGCGCCCCTCGACGGTCGCTCGATCGTCGGAGGTGCGCACCGGGCGCGCGCCCGGGCCGCCGGGGCCGCCGGTCGAGATGCTCGGCCGCGGCGAACATCCCACCGTCATTCCGCCACGGCGATGCCGGGATGTGCCAGAGTGAGCGGGATGCCGACACACGGAATGGGAGATCACTATGACGCGTAGCGAACGCTGGTCGATGCCGGCGCTGGCGGTCGCCGCCATCGCATCGCTCGGACTCGGCGCCGCGCTGCTCCTCGTGCCGCTCTCCGTGCAGCAGATCGCAGCGGTCGCCGGAGCCGGCATCGCGGTCGCCGGCCTGGTGCTCGCGCTTCGCGGCGCCGAGGATCGCGCGCTCGCCTGGATCGCGCGCCTCTCGGGCGCGGCGCTCCTCGTCGTCGGCGCGCTCATGGCGGTCTGGCCCGACGCCGGCGCGCCGTGGCTCGCGGCGATGGTCGCCCTCTCCCTCATCGTCCACGGCGTCGTGTCGGGCGTCGCCGCGCTGCGCGGGAGCGCGGATCGCCGGGTCTCGGGCGTCCTCATCGCGCTGGCCGGCATCGCCGTGGGCGTGCTCGCGTTCTCCTGGCCCGTGCTGACGCTGGCGCTGTTCCGCCTGGGCGTGGGCGCCTGGCTGCTCTTCGGCGGGCTCGGCCTGCTGTTCGAGATGTGGCGGCGGCGCGCGGCGCGAGGGGACGGGGACGGTGCCCGGGCCGCGCGCGGGCCGCGCGGGGATCGCGTCCGCCCGCTCTCCGGGTTCGCCCGCTGGTCGCGCACGATCGCCGCGGGCCTCGCACTCGTGCTCGCGGCCGGTGCCGCCTACGGCAGCGCCCAGCTCCTCGGCGGCACCCCTCAGCCCGTGCCGGGCCCGTTCTACTCCGCACCCGACGAGGTGCCCTCCGTCCACGGCCGGCTCATCCGGACCGAGCCCCTCACCACTGGGGTGCCCGAGGGAGCCCAGGCCTGGCGGATGCTCTACACGACCACCCTCCCCGACGGCAGTCCCGCGATCTCGAGCGGGACGATCCTCGCCCCCGCGAAACGCGACGGCTCGCCCCTGCCGCTGCTCACGGTGTCGCACGGCACCACCGGGGTCGTCGACGGCTGCGCGCCCTCGCTCGGCGCCCTCCCCTTCTCCGACGGGGCCGGCACGGCGATGGCCGAGATGGTCGCCGAGCACGGCTGGGTGGCCGTGACCTCCGACTACACCGGCATGGGGACCGACGGCACGACCGCCTACCTGGTCGGCGAGGCCGAGGCCCGCAATGTGCTCGACGCCTCGCTCGCGGCGCGGCAGTTCGCGGAGTTGTCGATCACGACGGACACGGTTGTGTGGGGGCACTCGCAGGGCGGTCAGGGATCGCTCTGGACGGGGCAGATCGCCGTCGAGTACGCGCCGGAGCTCACCGTGCTCGGCGTCGCCGCGTTCGCCCCCGCCGCCGACCTGTTCGGGCTCGCCGAGGCGGACAAGGACAACGCCGGCGGCAAGACGGTCTCGGCCTACATCGCGGCGACCTGGAACGAGGTCTTCCCCGAACTGTCGCTCGAGAGCCACCTGACGCCGGGCTCCGCCGGGCCGGTCGAGCGCATCTCGCAGCTCTGCTTCAACGGCAGCGACGTGCTGGCGGCGATTCTGCGAGGCAGCCAGGTGCCGAACCAGATCTTCCCCGACAGCCTGCTCGACGGGGACTTCGGTCGGCTGCTGAAGGAGCAGACCCCGACCGGCCCGTGGCCCGCACCCGTGCTGGTCGCCCAGGGCCTGTCCGATCCGCTCGTGCTGCCGAAGCTGCAGCAGCAGTGGGTCGACGATCGCTGCGAGGACGGCGCCGCGCTCGACTACCGCACCTTCGTCGGACTCAGCCATGTGAGCCTCGTCGCCGCAGACTCGCCGTTCACTCCGCAGATCGTGGAGTGGACGCTCGACCGGTGGAACGGCGAGGCCGCGCCCGCCGGGTGCACTTCGAAGGAATACCCCGAGTCGAAGGCGTGACCTCCTCGTCCCGGAGCCGCGAATGCCCCGCTGCGCACATGGCGGCAGCGGGGCATTCTCGCGTGCGGGAGGGAGCGGGTTACTCGGCCTTCTCCTCCGCAGCGGTGTCGGCGGCCTCGGCGGCGTCCTCGGCCGTCTCGGCCGCATCGTCGGCGGCCTCATCAGCGGCGTCGGCCACGATCTCCGCGGCCTCCTCAGCCTCTTCGGCCTCGGCCTCGAGCGCCTCTTCCTCGGCCTCGACCGGAGCGGCCGCAGCCGGCGTCTCGGTCTTCTTGGCATGCTTCGGCTTCGGGTTGACGGGCTCCAGCACCAGCTCGATCACGGCCATGGGGGCGTTGTCGCCCTTGCGGAAGCCGGTCTTGATGACGCGGGTGTAGCCGCCCTCGCGGTTCTCGACGAGCGGGGCGATCTCGGTGAAGAGCTCGTGCACGACCGACTTGTCGAGGATCTGGCGCATGACGCGACGGCGGGCGTGCAGATCGCCGCGCTTGGCGAAGGTCACCAGGCGCTCGGCCACCGGCTGCAGGCGCTTGGCCTTGGTCTCGGTGGTCTGGATGCGCTTGTGCTCGAAGAGCTGCGCAGCCATCTGGTTCAGCATGAGGCGCTCGTGGGCGGGGCCGCCACCGAGGCGGGGGCCCTTGTTGGGCTTGGGCATTGTTACTCCGTTGAATGAAAGATCCGGCCGGATGGGCCGAAGAAGTTAGTTGACGTCGTCTTCGTAGCTGTAGAACTGCGCGCCGTCGAAGCCGGGCACGGCGTCCTTCAGCGAGAGCCCCATCTCGGTGAGCTTGTCGCGCACCTCGAA
The DNA here is from genome assembly GCA_937872275.1 of uncultured Leucobacter sp. Taxonomy (GTDB): domain Bacteria; phylum Actinomycetota; class Actinomycetes; order Actinomycetales; family Microbacteriaceae; genus Leucobacter. Next base: position 3,396 of record CALMSE010000331.1, read on the forward strand.
GACGCTCTTCTGGCCGAAGTTGCGGATGTTCATCAGCTGCGCCTCGCTGAGGGCGACCAGCTCGCTGACCGTGTTGATGCCCTCGCGCTTCAGGCAGTTGTAGCTGCGGACCGACAGGTCGAGATCCTCGATCGGGATCGACAGCTCGCCGTCGACGACGATCTCCGCGGGCGCGGGGCCGATCTCGACGCCCTCGGCCGCGATGTTGAGCTCGCGCGCCAGGCCGAACAGCTCGACCAGCGTGGAGCCGGCGGAGGCGATCGCGTCGCGGGGGCTGATGGCGGGCTTGGTCTCGACGTCGACCACGAGGCGGTCGAAGTCGGTGCGCTCCCCGGCACGGGTGGCCTCGACGCGGTAGGTGACCTTGAGCACCGGCGAGTAGATCGAATCGACCGGGATGCGGC
>CALMSE010000332.1 GCA_937872275.1 uncultured Leucobacter sp.
GAGGCCTTCCTGGCGCAGGCGCCCGTTTCCGCGCCGGTCGCCCCTGCGCAGGCGGCGGCGAGCGCCGCCGCACCCGCTCCGGCGGGCACCGATGCTGGCGGCGAGGTGGTGCAGCTCACGGGCATGCGCAAGGCGATCGCCCGCAGGCTCACCGAGAGCAAGTCGACCGTGCCGCACTTCTACCTGACCGCGCACTGCCGTGTCGACGAGCTGCTCGCGCTGCGGCGGCAGATCAACGAGTCGGCGCCGCGCAAGATCTCGGTGAACGACTTCGTGGTGAAGGCCGTCGCGCAGGCGCTCGTCGATGTGCCCGAGGCGAACGCGATCTGGGGCGGCGACCACATCCGCCGCTTCGACACCGCCGACATCGCGGTGGCCGTCTCCACCGACGGCGGCCTGCTCACCCCCGTGGTGCGCGGCGTCGAGTCGCTCAGCCTCTCGGCGCTCAGCGAGACCGTCGCCGAGCTCGCCGGCCGCGCCCGCGAGGGCCGGCTGAAGCAGCACGAGCTCGAGGGCGGCAGCTTCTCGATCTCGAATCTCGGCATGTACGGCGTCGACGAGTTCAGCGCGATCCTGAACCCGCCGCAGTCGGGCATCCTCGCAGTCGGCGCCGCGACGCAGCAGCCGGTCGTGGTCGACGGCGCGCTCGCGGTCGGCACCGTCATGACGGTCACGCTCTCCGCCGACCACCGCGTGGTCGACGGAGCGCTCGGCGCCCAATGGCTGCAGGCCTTCAAGACCCGGATCGAGCACCCGCTCACGATCCTCATCTGACCCTCGTGTCGCGGGCGGCCAGTGTGCCCGGTCGCCCGCGGCGCGAGTACTCTTCACCGAATCACGCGCGCACGCGCACCCACACCCCACACGGAATGAGGCGGCAATGACCAGCATCGGTTTCATCGGACTCGGCAGCATGGGCCAGGCCATGGCCGCGCGCCTGCTCGAAGCGGGCTTCGAGGTGGGCGTCTGGAACCGCACCGCAGCCGCCGGCGACGAGCTCGTGGCCGGCGGCGCGACGCGCCTCGACTCCCCCGCCGAGGCGTTCGAGCGCGACATCGTCGTGTCGATCCTCGCCAACGACCAGGCCGTCGACGCGGTCTTCGGAGAGGAGCTGCTCGCGGGGGCGGCCGCGAAGGGCTCGGCCGCGCTGCACGTCAACATGGCCTCCATCAGCCTCGAGGCCGCCCGCGCCCTGGAGGCGCGTCACGCGGCCGCGGGCGTGCGCTACCTCGGCGCCCCGGTGATGGGCCGTCCGAACGTCGCCCGGGCGGGGCAGCTGAACATCCTCGCCGGCGGCTCGCAGGAGGCCCTCGACGCGGCGGCGCCCGCGCTCGACGCGCTCGGCAAGAAGACCTGGCACGTGAGCCAGGACGCGGCGGGCGCGAGCCTCGTGAAGATCGGCGTGAACTACAACCTCATCCACGCCCTCGGCGCGCTGGGCGAGTCGATCAACCTGGTCGAGCGGGGCGGCATCGACCCCCAGCTCTTCGTCGACATCCTCTCGAGCGGCTTCTTCAGCGGCGTCGTCTACCCCACCTACGGCAAGATCATCGCCGAGCGCAGCTACTTCCCGGCCGCCTTCAACGCGCAGCTGGGCCTCAAGGATCTCACCCTCACCGAGAAGGCCGCCGCCGAGCTCGGCGCGGTGCTCCCCGCGGCGCCCGCGCTGCACGAGCTCTTCGACGCCGCGGTGGGCGACGAGGGACGCCGCGAGGGCGACTGGTCGATCATCGCCGAGGTGATCCGCGAGCGCTGATCCGATCGCAACTGCGACCCGGTCAGTGCGCACGATCTCGATCACTGCACACGAGTTGTGCACGGATATCGCGTGTGCAGCGGTCAAGATCGTGCACATCGAGGGGCACCGCTAGACTCGGCTGCGTGGATCAGAGCTTGCTCGGTGCGCGCCTGCGGGCCGCGCGCGAGGCCCAGAAGGTCAGCCTGCGCAGCGTCGCATCGGCCATCGGAGTGTCGCCGAGCCTGCTCTCGCAGATCGAGAACGGCAAGACGAACCCGTCGGTCGACACGCTCTACGCGCTCGTGCAGCAGCTCGGCATCTCGGTCGACGCGATGCTCGGCATCTCGGGAGCGGGCGACGGCGCGACGATCACCGCGGCCGACCCGGGGGCGGGCGCCGAGCCCGCCGGCACCATCGTGCAGACCCTCGCCGACACGCCCGTCATCGAGATGGAGAACGGCGTGCGCTGGGAGCGCCTCGCGGTGCTGCCCGGGCAGGACGCCGAGGCGCTGCGCGTCACCTACCAGCCCGGCGCCTCGAGCTCGGTCGAGGGGCACCTCATGCGCCACCTCGGCTGCGAGCATCTCGTGATCGTGAGCGGCGAGCTGCTCGTGCGCTTCGAGGGCGAGGAGGTCGTGCTGCACGAGGGCGACTCGATGGCCTTCGACTCGCGGCTGCCGCACCTCTTCGTCAACACGGCGGATCGCCCGGCCCTCGGCATCTGGTACGTGCTGGGGCGGCAGGCGCAGCTGGAGCACGAGCACCTCGAGGCGGGGCACGGCGACGCGGAGGGCGTCGCACCGAACTCCGCGGTCGACGTCATGCGCACCTTCCGCGAACCCTGAGGTCGGATCGGCCGGCCATGACCCAGCACAGCGATCCCGACGGCCCGGCGACGGAGACCCCCGCCCCGGCGCCGCCCGTCCCGGAGGTCCCGGGGCCCCGCCTGCCCGAGCGCCTGCGCGCCTT
>CALMSE010000333.1 GCA_937872275.1 uncultured Leucobacter sp.
CCGGTCGAAGGGCAGCTCCTCCCCGTCCGCGAGCCGCACACGCCCCCGCTCGGCGTCGAGCCCGGCGACCGCCACACCGAGCCGTTCGGCCGCGGAGTGCTCGGGGGCGGGCAGCCGGTGGGAGCTCATGTCGCCCGCGTCGGCGAGCGCGGCCTTCGAAAGAGCGGGCCGGCTGTAAGCCGCGTGGGGCTCGTCGCCGACGATCGTGAGCTCGCCGTCGAAGCCCGCGCGGCGCAGGGTCTCGGCGGCGGTGACGCCGGCGATCCCGCCGCCCGCGATGACGATGCGGCGGGGAGGCCGAGACGAGGCGGCGACCGTCATGCGAGCCGCAGCGCCGCGACCGGGCACACGCGCACCGCGTCCCGCGCGGCGTCGAGTTCGGCGCCCTCCACCTCGATGACGTCGAGCACCAGCTCGCCGTCGTCGTCCAGGTGCATGAGCCGCGGCGCGGCCTCCTCGCACAGCCCGTGCCCCTCGCAGCGGGGCCGATCCAGCTCGATCCTCATCTCGTCCACTCCTTCTTCGCCGCGGGCACGAGGTCCCGGCACGCAGCCGTCATCCGTCTCCCGTCACCGTAGGCAGCCCCCGCAATCTTCGTCAAATGAATTGAATGTATGATTTTCATGCACGATACGAATACAGGGAGAGACGCGGATTCCCTCCCGAGACCGGAACGAGGCGCCCCCATGACCGAGCCCGGCAACCCCGGCACCCATCCGGGTTCCGGCGCCGATACCGCGGTCGGCCCCGGCCCCGGAGCCGACCGCGGACTGACCGCCCTCTCCTCGATCGACCTCAACCTGCTGGTCCCGCTGCTCGCCCTGCTCGAGGAGCGCTCCGTCACGCGCGCCGCGACCCGCGTGCGGCTCTCTCAGCCCGCGATGAGCCACGCCCTGCGCCGCCTGCGGCAGCTGCTCGGCGACGAGCTGCTCGTGCGCCAGGGGGGATCGATGATCCTCACCCCGCGCGCCGAGTCCCTGCTCGCCCCGGTGCGGCGGGCGCTGAACGAATCCTCCCGCGCCCTGAACCGCACGGCCTTCGACCCGGCGACCGACGATCGCACGGTCACCGTCGCCCTCACCACCAGCACGGCCTTCGTCTTCGGGCCGCTGCTCCGCGCCATGCTCGACGAGCACGCCCCGCGCATGACCCTGCGCCTGCGCACCGGCGACATGACCTCGCCCTCGATCTTCACCGCAGACGGCGTCGACGCCGTGCTGCTCACCGAGGGGCTGCACTCGCCCCATCCCCGCGAGCGCCTCTACGACGACCGCTGGGTGGTGCTGGCCTCCCCCGGCATCCCGAAGGATCGCACCGCACTCGAGCTGCTCGGCCAGGAGCGCCACATCCGCTTCGAGGCCACGGGAATGCAGCTGCGACCCTATGAGCTGCTCGAGCGCGAGGGCGTCGCGTACCGGGTGGGGGAGACGGTCTCCGACTACATCCTGATCCCGCACTTCCTCCGCGAGACCCGCGGGGTCGGCCTGCACCGCTTCCAGGTGGCGAGCCTCTTCGTGCAGCGCGACGGGCTGCGCATGCTCGACTTCCCCTTCCCGATCGCCCCGCTCGGCATCGACGTGGTCTGGAACCCGTGGCTCTCCGACGACGACTACCGGGACTGGCTGAGGCGGCTCATGCTCGACGCCGCGGCGCCGCTCCGCGAGCGCATTCATTCCTGACACGAATGCACAAGATTCAAAGCATTCATTTGAAGCATGTCGATCGCTCGGATTGACTGGAATCGTCCGAGGCGCCGAAGTCTCGGAGCCTTCCGATATCCCCGACGAACGAGGTTCACCGACATGCCCACTGCGACGATGCAGAGCTCTTCCATCGACATCTGGTCCGACGAGGTGCTCGGCGACCCCTACCCGGCCTTCACCGAACTGCGCGAGCAGGCCGCCGCCGTCTTCCTCGAGGCGCGCGACGTCTGGGTGCTCACACGCTACGACGCCATCCGCGAGGCGCTCTCCGACTGGGAGTCGTTCAGCTCGACCAGGGTCGCGTTCAACCCGCAGATGAACGAGGTGCTCACCGGAACGACGCTCGCGAGCGATCCCCCGCTGCACACGTCGCTCCGCGCCACCCTCAGCGAGAACCTCACCCCCCGTGCACTGCGCGGGCTCAAGGTGCAGATCGACGAGAAGGCCGACCGCATCGTCGCCGAGCTGGTGGATCGCGGATCCTTCGACGGGGTCGAGGATCTCGCCCGCGAGCTCCCGCTGCAGGTCGTGCTCGACCTCATCGGCGTGCAGGGCGAGGTGCGCGAGAAGATCCTCGGCTGGGGGGCGGCCGCGTTCAACCTGCTCGGCCCGATGAACGAGCGCGCGCAGGCCAGCTTCCCGCTCGCCGGCGAGCTCTTCGAGTGGACCCACGGCATGGAGGGCGACAAGCTCGCCGAGGGCTCCATCGGGCGCGCCATCTTCGACGCGGGCGAGCGCGGCGACATCCCGAAGGAGCTGTGCGGCCACATCATCCACCAGTACCTCGCCGCCGGCATGGACACGACGATCGGCTCGATCGCCAACGCGATCCGGCTGCTCGGCGAGCACCCCGACCAGTTCGCCCGGCTCAAGGCGGATCCCTCGCTGATCCCGGCGGCCTTCAACGAGACCCTCCGCTACGAGGCGCTGCTCCACGCGCAGGGCCGCGGCACCACCCGGGACGTCGAGGTCGACGGCGCCGTCATCCCCGCCGGCTCGCAGGTGGGGGTGCTGCTCTACGCGGGCAACCGGGATCCGCGCCACTACGAGGATCCCGACGAGTTCCGCATCGAGCGCAACCCGATGGATCACCTCTCCTTCGGCTACGGCATCCACGGCTGCGCGGGCCAGGGGCTCGCGAAGCTCGAGGCGCATGCCGTGCTCGAAGCGCTGAGTCGCCGCGTCGAGGCGTACTCGGTCGGCGAGCCGACGGTCAAGCTCAACAACTCCAGCCGCGGGCTCGACACGCTGCCGGTGTTCGACGTCGTCGCGGCCTGAGCCGGCGCAGGTGTCATCCTGCGCAGAGCCCGCCGGCCGCCTCGTCGGCCGCGCCACCGGTGCAGTTCAGCCGGGTGTAGGCGTTCTGCCGGTTGGATCCGCTGATTCTATCCGGCAGAACGCCCACACCCGGCTGACGTGCACGGGCATGCGTACGCACAGGCGGCGAGCAGCGACCAGGGATCAGGCCCGCAGGAACTCCGCGATCTCGTCGAAGACGACCGCGTACTCGGGCAGCTGCCCGAAGTGCTGCACGAAGCCGTGGGTCGCGCCCGCGCAGCGGCGCAGCGTCACGGGCACGCCGGCCTCCTCGAGCCGCGCGGCGTAGGCCTCGCCCTCGTCGCGCAGCGGATCGTACTCTGCCGTGACGACGAGCGCGGGCGGCAGCCCCGAGAGGTCGGCGCGCGTGATGGGCGAGACGCGCGGATCCGCCGGATCCGCCCCGCTCTCGAGGTAGAAGGCGTTGTGCGGCGCGAGCGCCACCGTCTCGAGCCCGTAGCCGACGGCGTTCTCGCGCAGCGAGGCGTAGCGCGGCTCGTCGGGGTCGAAAGCGAAGTCGAGGTCGACCGAGGGGTAGAGCAGCACCTGATGGGTGATGCGGTCGAAGCCCTCGTCGTGCGCCCGCCCGGTGAGCGCCGCGACGAAGTTGCCGCCCGAGCTGTCGCCCGCGAGCGCGAGCCGCTCACCGCTCCAGCCGAGCCGAGCTGCGTGATCCGCCGCCCAGCGCACCGCCGCGTAGCAGTCCTCGAGCCCGGCGGGGAACGCCGCCTCGGGCGCGAGCCGGTAGCCGACCGAGAGCACCGCCCAGTCGCCGCCGAGCGCCTGCGCGAGCGAGCGCGCGATCGCGTCGTGGGTCTCGAGGCTGCCCGAGAAGAAGGCTCCGCCGTGCAGGTAGACGACGAGGCCGCTCGCGGGAGAAGCCGGAGCAGCCGGAGCAGCCGGAGAAGCCGGAGAAGCCGGAGCGGCGGAGGGAGCAGGATCGGCGTCCCGGTACCACCGCAGCGGCACCTCCCCCACGGCGGTGGAGGCCACCAGATCCTCGACCACGGCGACCGGCAGGCGATCCGCCGGAGCGGGCAGGTGCGCCTCGCCCATCGCGCGCCACGCGGCCGCGTCGACCGGCGAGCCGTCCGACGGCGGCAGCGTCTCGAGGAAGCCCGCGATCACGGGATGCACGGGCACGGTCACGCCCCCGTCGTCGAGCCAAGCTCTCCGGGCTTCTGCCCCGGGAAGACCGTATTGACCTCTTCCTCGCTCCAGCCCTGCCGCGAGAGCCGCTGCAGCTCGTCGGTCATCGGCTTCCGCACGGCCTGGTACTGCGCGAGCGCCTCCGCCACCGACGGGGCGGCGGCGAGGCAGTCGGCGAGGGTGCCGGCGTCGAGGATCGCGGAGTTCGCACCCTGCCCCTGGTGGTGGCACATGGCGTGGGCCGCGTCGCCGACGAGCACGACCGAGTCGGAGTGCCAGGTGTCGATCGGGTCGATGTCGTAGACGGCGCGCACGTTGACGATGCCCATGTCGAGGTCGCGCGTGGTCGCCACGATCCGCTCGTCGAAGCCCTCGACCGTGCGCAGCATGTCCTCCTTCGTCACCTGCGGGTTCGGGGTGCTGTCGGGGTCGAGCGCCGTGATGTCGAAGGAGATCTGCCCCCGGTGCAGCAGCGGCAGGAAGTAGACCTTCGTGCCGTGGCCCAGGTACATGCGCAGCTTGTCGTCGATCGGCAGCCCGTGCGTCGCCTGGGCGTCGATCACCGCGCGATACGCGTGCTCACCCGCGAAGACCGGGCCGGCGGTGCTGAAGAGCTGCTCGCGCACGCGGGAGCGGATCCCGTCGGCGCCGATCACGAGGTCGGCCGTGGCGGTGGCGCCGTTCGCGAAGCTCAGCACGGCCGAGTCGCCGCGATCCTCGATGCCCTCGAGCCGGTGCCCGGTGCGCACCATGCCCTCGGGCAGCACCCCGACGAGCGCGTCGAGGAAGTCGCCGCGGTGCACGAAGCGGGTGGTGAGCCCGTAGGCCTCCTTCTCGGGCCACTCCTCCTCGGCGATCCGATGGCCGGTCGCGGTGAGGATCTCGAAGGACTCGCTCGGCGAGGTGACCCGCTCGATCGCGTCGAGGATCCCCCACCTGCGGAACTGGTCGAGCGAGGAGGGCCGCAGCCCGATGCCGGCGCCGACCTCCTTGAGCTCCTGCGCCTGCTCGTAGACGGTGACGTTCGCGCCGAGGTTGCTGAGCGCCTTCGCGGTCGATGCGCCCGCGTAGCCGGAGCCGACGACGGCGATGTTCAGGCCGGTGATATCCATGTTCGCGTCCTTGCTGTGATCTGGGGTGGGTGCCGGCGGCGCCGGGGTGTCGGGGTGCCGAGGTGTCGGGGTATCGAGATGTCGGGGTATCGGGGTGTCGGGCTGTCGAGGCGCCGCGGTCAGCGGCTCATGGCGAGGAACTCCGCGGGGTTCCGGACGAAGATCCGCTCGATGGTCTCGTCGTCGACGCCCGCCGCTCGCAGGTCGGGGATGAGCTGCTCGTAGATGTAGTTGATGGTGTGCCCCTTGACGCCGGGCCAGCCGAGCGGGCTGCAGTTCGCGTCGGCGGAGGCGAGCAGCTGCTCCGCGCGCCCGGCGCGGATGTGGCCGAGGAAGTGCTCGAGGCGCTCGCCGCGGTGGCGGCCCCAGAAGGGCGGATCGGGGAGCTCCAGGTCGTAGCCGAAGGTGTCGAAGCCGAGGCGGCCGCCGCCCGCGAGGATCGCCTCCTCGTTCACCTTGCCCTGGCTGACGCCGTCGTCGACGTGGCCGAACATGACGCGGTCCAGCG
>CALMSE010000334.1 GCA_937872275.1 uncultured Leucobacter sp.
CGGGCGCCTTCGGACGCTGGCTGCGGAGCAACCGCGCCCTGGTCGCGATCCTCATCCTCGTTCTCGCGATCCTCGCGCTCGTCGTGCTGCCCTTCGCGACCGCGGTCGTGATCTGGGTCGTGGTCGTTGCCCTCGTCGTGTGGTGGCTGCTCGCGCTCTGCGAGCCGCCCGCGGCCGAGGTGGTCCAGACCTCCGAGGAGCGGATCGCCGAGGAGCGGGTCGAAGAGGGGCCTCCGGCGTAGGCTGGGGGCATGAGCGAGCAGCAGGCGCACGACGGATTCACCCTTCCCGCGATCGGGCTCGGCACCTACCGGCTGAACGGCGTCGCGGGCGCCGAGGCCGTGAGCGCTGCGCTGCGCGGCGGCTACCGGCTCGTCGACTCGGCCTTCAACTACGAGAACGAGGGGGCCGTCGGACGCGGCGTGCGCGACTCGGGGGTGGATCGCGCGGAGATCATCGTGACGAGCAAGCTGCCGGGGCGCCACCACGGCTTCGACGCCGCGCTGCGCACGATCGAGGAGAGCGTCTACCGCACGGGCCTCGAGGCGATCGACCTCTATCTGATCCACTGGCCCAACCCGGTGACCGACCGCTACGTCGAGGCGTGGCGCGCGCTCGTGGAGGCGCGCGAGCGCGGCCTCGTGGGCGCCATCGGCGTCTCGAACTTCCTGCCCGAGCACCTCGAGCGCATCGAGGCCGAGACCGGGGTGCGCCCGGTCGTCAACCAGATCGAGCTGCACCCCTTCTTCCCGCAGGAGGAAGCGCTGGCCTATCACCGCGAGCGGGGCATCGTCACCGAGGCCTGGAGTCCCGTCGGTCGGGGCGGCGAGGTGCAGCGGCATCCGGCGGTGCAGCGGATCGCGTCGGCCCACGGGGTCTCTCCGGTGGAGGCGATCCTCGCCTGGCACGTGGCCCGCGGCGCGGTGCCCCTGCCGAAGTCGCAGGATCCGGGGCGCCAGAGCGAGAACCTCGCCGCCGCCGGCATCGTGCTCTCCGCCGACGAGGTGGCCGCGATCACCGCGCTCGGCCGGCCGGACGGCCGCCTGAATGACCAGGATCCCGCCGTCTACGAGGAGTTCTGAGGCGGGGCCTGCGACAATGGTGGGGTGGACCCCGACAACCTGAATCACGAGGCGAAGCCCGAAGGCGGCGGCCTGATCCGCACCCGCCCGCGTCCGGGCGCCGGCGGCGACGCCGCGGCCCGCCCCCAAGCCCGCCCCCGCACCGAGGGCTGGAAGCAGCTCACGGGCCCCGACGGCCGCCCGACGCTGCAGTTCGCGTCGCCGCGCGTGAAGCAGCCCGACACGCATCTCGCCGACCTGACGCTCGCCGAGCGCGAGGCGAAGGTCGCGGAGATGGGGCTGCCGAGGTTCCGCGCCAAGCAGATCTCGAAGCACTACTTCGAGCACCGCACGACCGACCCCGAGCGCATGACCGACCTGCCGAAGGATCGCCGCGACGAGCTCGTCGCGGCCTTCTTCCCGCCCCTGCTCACCGAGGTGAAGCGCCTCGTCACCGACGACGGTTCGACCATCAAGTTCCTGTGGCGGCTCTTCGACGGCGCGCTCGTCGAGTCGGTGCTCATGCGCTACCCGGGGCGGATCACGCTCTGCGTGTCGAGCCAGTGCGGCTGCGGCATGAACTGCCCCTTCTGCGCGACGGGTCAGGCCGGGCTCACCCGCAACATGTCGACCGCCGAGATCCTCGATCAGATCGTGCAGGCCAACCGCGTCATCGCCGAAGGCGGGCTCGGCATGGGGCGGCAGGCCGGCGGCGGCGCCGAGCCCGAGCGCGTGAACAACATCGTGTTCATGGGCATGGGGGAGCCGCTCGCCAACTACAAGCGCGTCATGAACGCGGTGCGCCGCATGGTCGCACCGTCGCCCGAGGGACTCGGCATGTCGGCGCGCGGCATCACGGTATCGACCGTCGGGCTCGCCCCCGCCATCCGCAAGCTCGCCGACGAGGAGATCCCGGTCACCTTCGCGCTGTCGCTGCACGCGCCGGACGACCAGCTGCGCGACGAGCTGATCCCGGTCAACAGCCGCTGGAAGGTCGACGAGGTGCTCGACGCCGCCCGTCACTACTACGAGACGACGGGCCGCCGGGTCTCGATCGAGTACGCGCTCATCAAGGACATGAACGATCACGCCTGGCGCGCCGACCTGCTCGCCGAGAAGCTCAACGCGCGCGGCCGCGGCTGGGTGCACGTGAACCCGATCCCGCTGAACCCGACGCCGGGCTCGGTGTGGACCTGCTCGACGCGCGAGGTCACCCGCGAGTTCGTGGATCGCCTGAACGCCGCGGGCATCCCGACCACGCTGCGCGACACCCGCGGCAAGGAGATCGACGGGGCCTGCGGGCAATTGGCGGCCAGTCGATGAAGCAAGGCATCGCTGTGCTCGACGATGCCGTTGAGCCCGCCGGCGGGCCCGGCCGGCGACCGCAGGCCGGAGGAACCGCGCAGGACACGCGCGACGCCGAGAGCTTCGCCGCGGCGGGCTGAGCCGCTGCCGACGTGCGCTACCGACCGAGCGCGCCCGCGAGCGACGCGACATCGGCCTCCGAGTTCCAGAGATGGAATGCGATGCGCGCGTTCCCCGCGCGCCCTGAGGCGGTGATCCCCGCCGCCTGCATCGCGGCGAGGTCGCGGCCCTCCGGATCGGCCCAGGTCACGATGGCCGAGTCGCCGGCGGGCAGCCCGAGGGCTGCGCGCGCCGTATTCGCGAGGCCGAGGTCGTGGGCGTGCACGGCAGCCGGGTCGAGGTCGGCGAAGAGCCGGAGCGCGGCCTCGGTGCCGGCGATCGCGGGCCAGGCGGGGGAGAGGTCGAATCGCCCCGCTCCGGCGGCGAGGGGCATGTGCCCGGCGTAGCACGACTGCCAGACGTCGTCGGCCGAGCACCAGCCCGCGGCGAGCGGCGTCGCCTCCCGTTCGAGGCCCTCGCGCATCGTGAGGAAGGCGGTGCCGCGCGGTGCGCAGAGCCACTTGTACGCGTGGCAGACGGTGAAGTCGAAGCCTCCGGCCGAGACCGGCAGCCAGCCGAGCGACTGCGTGAGGTCGGCGAGGGTGCGCGCCCCGGCGGCGGCGGCAGCTGAGCGGATCGCGATGTGATCCGCGATCTCGCCGCTCGCCGACTGCACGAGCGAGAACGCGACGAGCGACGTCTCGGGCGTGACGGCGGCGGCCAGCTCGCCGAGCGGTGCGAAGCGCAGCCGGATGCCGCGGTCCGAGAGCTGCGCGAAGGGGTGCGCGAGCGAAGCGAAGTCGCCCTCGGGGCACAGCACCTCGGCCCCGTCGGGAAGCGAGCTCGCGACGATCGAGACGAGCTGCGAGACCTGCGATCCGACCGCGACTCGCCCGCTCTCCACGCCGGCGAGTCCGGCGAAGAGCTCCCGGCAGCGCTCCACCGAGTGGCTCAGGGCCACGGGATCGAGGCGGCCCGCCGCCCACTCGTCGACGAACCCCCGCATCGCTCGCGCGGTCTCGAGACTCGGCAGGCCCGCCGTGCAGGCCGCGAGATACCCCGGGGCGGGGGAGAAGTGCGCGCCGAAGGGTGAATCGGCTCCGTTCATTCCGTCCATGCCGCCAGGCTAGTGAGCCCCGCTTCATAATCAAACCGAATCATTCTTATTTCTTGCTTTGCTATCCCTTATGTCTGCGTTACGATGGCGGGCATGACCAGCGGCCGCCACGCAGACCCGCTCGGCGCGATCGATTCGACCGAGCTGCGCATCCTCCACGCTCTCGCCACCACCGGCTCCCTCACGGCCGCCGCCGCGAGCCTCGGGCTCAGTCAGCCGGCGGTCAGCCAGCGCATTAAGCGCGTCGAGACGAGACTCGCCGTGCCGCTGATCGAACGGCAGGGGCGCGGGATCCGGCTCACCACCGCCGGGAACATTCTCGCCGAGCACGCGCGAACGGTCGTCGCCGAGATCGACGCGGCGCTCGCGGCGATCGACGATCTGCGCGGTGAACGGGGCGGGGCGCTGCGCCTCGTCGGGTTCCCGTCGGCCTCGGCGACCATCGTGCCCGCCATGATGCAGCGTCTGGCACAGGAGGCGCCGGAGGTCTCGCTGCAGTACCGCGAGGCCGAGCCCCCGGGGGCCGTGACCCTGCTGCGCGACGGCGAGGTCGACTGCGCGCTGGTCTTCGACTACGCGGGCGCCGCCGAGCTCCCGGCCGGCAGCGCCTTCATGCCGCTGTGGCGCGAGACCGTGAGCGTCGTCGCCTCGGCCGAGCGCGCGGCGGGTCATTCCGTCGCGCACCTCGGCGACTACGCCGCCGACCACTGGATCGCGGGGTGCGAGAAGTGCCGCGGGCACCTGCTCGCGGCGGCCGCGGAGAGCGGCTTCGAGCCGGACATCGTGCAGGAGACCGACAATGTGCCCGCGATGCTCGCGATGGCGGCCGCGGGCGGCGCCGTCGCGCTCGTCCCCG
>CALMSE010000335.1 GCA_937872275.1 uncultured Leucobacter sp.
TGCCGGGCGTCGCGCCGGGCGTCGCGTCGCCCGCCGAGCGTCCTGCGGCGCCTGCCGAGCGTCCCGCGACGCTCGCGAACCCGTAGCATGATCCCATGCGCGTTCTGCTGACCGGGGGAGCCGGATACATCGGCAGCCACACCGCACTCGTGCTGCTCGAGCAGGGGCACGACGTGGCGGTGCTCGACGACCTCTCGAACGGCAGCGAAGAGGCGCTCCGCCGCGTCGAGGGACTGACGGGTAGGCCGATCCGTTTCGCGCGCGCCGATCTCACCGATGCGGTCGCGACCCGCGCCGCCCTCGACGGCGTCGACTTCGACGCCGTGATCCACTTCGCGGGCCTCAAGTCGGTGGGGGAGTCGCTGGAGCAGCCGACGCGCTACTACCGCACGAACCTCGACTCGACCCTGGTGCTGCTCGAGCTCATGCGCGAGCGCGGGGTGGGGCGCCTCGTCTTCAGCTCGTCCGCCACCGTCTACGGCGACCCGCGGACCGCGCTCGTCGCCGAGGATCACCCCGTGGGCGCGGGCATCAGCAACCCCTACGGGTGGACCAAGGCGATGAACGAGCAGATCATCGGCGACGCGGCGGCGGTGCGGCCCGAGCTCGCCGCGGTGCTGCTGCGCTACTTCAACCCGGTGGGCGCGCATCCCTCGGGGCGCATCGGCGAGGACCCGGCGGGTACTCCGAACAACCTGCTGCCCTACATCGCCCAGGTCGCGGCGGGTCGCCGCGAGCGGCTCGGCGTCTTCGGCGACGACTACCCGACGCCCGACGGCACGGGGGTGCGCGACTACATCCACGTCATGGATCTCGCCGAGGGCCACGCGGCCGCCCTCCTCCGGGCCGAGCCCGGGGTGCAGGCCTACAACCTGGGCTCCGGAGTGGGCACGAGCGTGCTCGAGGCGGTGCGCGCCTTCGAGGAGGCCTCGGGACGCGAGGTGCCGTACGCGATCGCGCCGCGGCGCCCGGGAGACCTCGCGGCGGTGGTCGCAGATCCCTCCCTCGCCGCCGAGCGGCTCGGCTGGCGTGCCCGGCGCAGCTTCGCCGAGGCCTGCCGCGACGCCTGGGCCTGGCAGTCGGCGAACCCCCGCGGGTACGGGGGCGAGGGGTAGCGCTTGCCGAGGACGCATCCGAGTCCCGAGAACGCATCCGAGTGACGTTCCCGGGATGCGTTCTCGGGACTCGGATGGGTTCTCGCCGTCGCCATCGGTGCGGGGTGCGGGGCGCAGGGCGCAGGGTGTCGGGGTGTCGGGCCCGCTAGGGAGACTCCAGCCGGCCCGCCACCTGCCAGACGGCGACCGTGAGCTCGGGGCAGTCCGACGCGATCTCCCGGAGCAGCTCGAACTCGACGCGATCCGCGTTCTGCCGGTGCTCCGCCGCATCGGGCCCGCTGCCGCGCCCGGCGAGGCGGGCCATGGCGAACTCTGCCAGCAGCCCGCGCATCTCCAGCATCTCGTTCTCGAGCTCGTGCACCACGAACTCGTCGATGCTCGGCAGGTCCGCGAGGGTCGACAGCGGATCGGCGCCCGCGCGTCCCTCGTGCTCCAGGATCGCCTCGCGCTCGATTCCCGCCAGCTGGCGCAGATGCTCCAGGCGCTCGGCGGTGAGCCTCACGAGCCGGCCCCCGGACCCCGCGGGATCGGCACCCGGCGCCACGGCAGCTTCGTCGGCTCCGCATCCTGCGAGGGCACCTCGTAGTCGAAGCGCGTCTTCACCGCGAGGATCACGAGCAGCAGCCACCCGCCCTCGATGAGCAGGCGGCTCTCGGTGAGCGACTGCACCACGAGCGCGACCATCACGAGCCACGGCCAGAGCGCCGAGGTCGCGTAGGGCCGGGCCGGGCCGGGCCCCCGCCGGGGCTGATCCACCGCGCGGAACCACGTGCGCCACAGCGTCAGCACCACGATCGGCGCGAACACCAGCAGGCCGACGATGCCGAGCTGGAACCAGACGTCGAGCCAGGCGTTGTGCGCGCTCGGCACCGGCAGCCCGGCCTTCGTGTCGAGACCCTTGAACGGCTTGACCCAGGTGGGCCAGTAGCTCACCCAGCCCCAGCCGAACCAGGGTCGCTCGGTCACGAGCTCCCACACCTTCGCCCAAGTCTCGCCGCGCCCCGTCAGGTCGGCGCTCTTGCCGAGCAGGCCGAAGACGAGGCCCCGCGCGAACACCGCCGTCGCGGTCGCGACGACGATGAGCGCGGCCCCCGTGATGTACACCGGCCGGCGCCGTTCGGGGGGCCTGCGCCTCGCCCACAGCGCGAAGGCCAGGGCGACGATCACCGCCGCGAGCGCCACCCAGACGGTCGCGCTGCGCGTCAGCAGCAGCGTGGCGAGCGCCATGGCGACCCAGAACCAGCCGGAGGCGGGCCTGACGAGGCCCGCGCGCAACTGCACGCCCCAGACGATGAGCGCGATGAGCCCCAGGAAGCCGAAGAGCACCGAACTCGCGAGCAGCCCCTGGATCGGGCCGCCCGAGAAGAGCAGATCGCGGCTCCAGAACAGGAGCTTCAGCGTCTTGCCCTCGGGCTGCTCGAGCCACCAGGGCATGAGCGGATGCCGCACGAAGAGCGCGACCCACAGCTCGAAGAGGAAGGACAGCCCGATGAGGTAGCGCAGTGCGGTGCCCAGGGTGCGCAGCAGCTCCTGCCAGCTCAGCACATAGGCGATCACCACCGCGACCGCGGTGGTGGCGAGCTGCCCGAGCACGCCGAGCAGGCTCTCGAAGCGGTACGCCGACCAGGCGATCGACAGCACCGCGAGGGTGAGGAACCAGTAGAGGGGCGCGGGCAGGCGGTACCAGCGGAAGCGCTCGGGCTTGAGCCGCACGAACAGCACGACGCCGACCGCGACGAACGCCCCGGCCAGCACGAAATAGGCGGGCAGTCCCACGAGGCCCCGCACCCCGTTGGCGCCGAGCAGGAAGACGAAGAGGCCGATCGCATACGCGCTCACGCCCAATCGAGTCCTGTTCCCGGCCATAGTGGGTATGGTAGCGGGTGACTGCCATGCTGATTTTCATCGAGAACACGCCCAGGGCCTACGCGTGGGGCTCCCGCGACGCCCTGCCCGAGCTGCTCGGCACCTCGCGCACGGGCGACCCGCAGGCCGAGCTGTGGCTGGGCGCGCACCCCGACGATCCGGCGACGGTCGCGAAGGCGGCGCCGAAGGGGCAGACCCTCATCGACCTCATCGGCGGCGATCCGGAGCGCTACGGCGTCGACGGCGGGCAGCTCCCGTTCCTGCTCAAGGTGCTCGCGATCGGCGCCCCGCTCTCGCTGCAGGTGCACCCCGACAAGGCGCAGGCCGAGGCCGGCTTCGCCGCGGAGGAGGCGGCCGGGGTGCCGCGCGACGCGCGCGAGCGCAATTACGGCGACCCGAACCACAAGCCCGAACTGCTCGTGGCGCTCAGCGAGATGACGGCGCTCAGCGGCTTCCGGCCCCTGGCCGAGGCACGAGGGGATCTCGTCGCGCTCGCGGCGGCCGCGCCCGAGGGGGAGGGTCGATCCGCCATCGAACGCGCGATCTCGATCTGCGACGGGGGCGACGGCGCGCCCGGCGACCGGGGC
>CALMSE010000336.1 GCA_937872275.1 uncultured Leucobacter sp.
GCGCACCCGCGGGGGCGTACTCGGAGCCGCGGTCCGAGCCGCCGGGCAGCGCGGGTTCGCGGGGCAGCGGCTCCGTCGAGACCTCGGTCAGCCATGCGACGCCGCGGTGGCGCGAGACGATGAGGCGGGGCACGATGAGCGCGCTCCGCGCCGAGCTGCTGTCGGCGAAGGCGAACGCCCCGAAGGCGACGAGGCCCGCGCCGGGCAGCCCGACCGGGTCGTCGATCGTCGCCCGCGCGGCGATGTCGCGCCAGGCGGCCGCCGCGTCGGCGAAGCGATCGGGGCCCTCGAACTCCAGCCGCAGCACCTCCCCGATGCCGACGCAGCCGCGGTCCCCGCGCATCCAGACGAGCGGGTTCAGCGGGTTCGCGAAACCGATCAGCTCGTCGGTGCCGGGCACCTCGGCCAGGGGTCGGCTGACGGCGAAGAGCCGGGGCGCCGATCCACTGTCCACCCTGCCAATCTACTCTGCCGATCCGTCGCCGCCTCCGCCCCTCCGCTTCTGAGCCGGCGGCCGGGGCCGAGCGGCTAGCATGGTGGGGTGACCCGCCCCGACACCGCCACGAAACTGGCCTCCGAAGTCTCGACGATGTTCGACGAGGTGTCGCCGCGGTACGACCTGCTGAACGATGTGCTCTCGGCCGGTCAGACCAGGCTGTGGCGCGTGCAGACTACCCGCGCGCTGCAGCCCCGCAAGGGCATGCGCGTACTCGACCTCGCCGCCGGCACCTGCACCTCGAGCGCCGTGATCGCGAGGCACGGCGCCCGGGTCACCGCCGCCGACTTCTCGGCGGGCATGCTCGCAGAGGGGCGCAGGCGCCAGGGCGGCAACCCGCTCATCGACTTCGTGCAGGCCGACGCCATGGATCTGCCCTTCGCAGACGGCAGCTTCGACGCCGCGACGATCTCGTACGGCCTGCGCAACGTCGCCGACCCGCGGAAGGCGCTCGCCGAGATGCGCCGTGTGGTGAAGCCGGGCGGCCGCATCGTGATCGCCGAGTTCTCGCGCCCCCCGGCGGCGGCGATCCGCGGGCCCTACCGCTTCTACACGAAGCGCGTGATGCCGCTCGTCGCCGGTCTCGTCAACTCCGGGGCGCGAGAGGCCTACCGCTACCTGGGCGAGTCGATCGAGGCGTGGCCGGACCAGACGGAACTCGCGGGATGGCTGCGCGAGGCGGGCTTCGAGCGCGTCGCCTACCGCGACCTCACCTTCGGCATCGTGGCCCTGCACCGCGGTTTCGTGCCGCGGGAGATCGCGGAGGCCGAATCGCCCGCGGCGGTTGCGGCGCAGACGGCGTCCGAGGCGCCCGGCGCACCCGGCGAAGGGGGCGGATCGTGAACCGGACGCCCGCCGAGGACACGGCCACCCAGGCCCTCCCGCTCCGACTCTTCCGGGGGGCGCAGGATCGCCGGCACGCCAAGCGGCTGCAGCAGGAGATGGAGCTCGTCGAGCAGGGCCTGCTCGAGCACCTGGGCTTCGCCTCCGACGTGGCGGACGCACCCGCCCGATATCTCGCGGAGGCAGGGGGCAAGCGGATCCGCCCTCTGCTCACCCTGCTCGCGAGCGAGCTGGGCGACGGCCCCAACGAGATGGTGCGCCGCGCCGCGCAGGCGATCGAGATCACGCACCTGGCCTCGCTCTACCACGACGACGTGATGGACGACGCGAAGCTGCGCCGGGGGGTGCCAGCCGCGCAGACCGTCTGGTCGAATTCGGTGGCGATCCTCGCCGGCGACCTGCTGTTCGCCCGCGCCTCGAGCCTCGTCTCGGGCATGGGCGAGGAGGCGATCGCGCTGCAGGCGCGCACCTTCGAGCGGCTCTGCCTCGGGCAACTCCACGAGACGGTCGGGCCGCGGCCCGGCGAGGACCCGATGGAGCACTACCTGCAGGTGCTCGCCGACAAGACGGGCGCGCTGATCGCGACGGCCGCGCGCATGGGCGTGCTCTTCGGGAACGGCCGGCGCGAATATGCCGATGCGGTCATGGAATACGGCGAGCGCGTCGGCGTGGCCTTCCAGCTGGTCGACGACGTGATCGACCTCTCGCCGAAGGCCGAGCAGACGGGCAAGCGCGCCGGCACCGACCTGCGCGCCGGCGTGGTGACCATGCCGCTGCTGCTGCTGCGACGTCAGGCGCCGGGCGATCCGGCGGCGGCGGAGCTGCTCGCCCGCATCGAGGCCGGCGTCGCCCGCATCGAGGCCGGCGAGGATCCGGCGCTGCTCGATCCCGAGGTCGAGGCGCTGCGGGCGCATCGCGTGACCCGGGACACCGAGGAGGAGGCGCGGCGCTGGGCGGCCGGCGCGGTCGCGGCGCTCGAGGCGCTGCCCCGCTCCGAGGTCAAGCGCGGTTTCGAGCGGCTGGCCGAGTCGATCGTGAGTCGAGAGGGATGACAGAGGGAATGAGCAAGATGCGGTTGGCGATCGTCGGCGCGGGCCCCGCGGGCATCTACGCGGCGGATCTGCTCATCAAGGCGGAACGCGACTTCGACGTCGAGATCGACCTCTTCGAGCAGCTGCCGGCCCCGTACGGGCTCGTGCGCTACGGCGTCTCGCCCGACCACCCGCGCATCAAGGGCATCATCACGGCTCTGCGCGAGGTGCTCGACGCGGGCGGCATCCGCTACTTCGGCAACGTGCGCTACGGCGAGGACATCTCGCTCGACGACCTGCAGCGCCACTACCACGCGGTGATCTTCGCGACCGGCGCGATCCGCGACGCCTCGCTCCGGATCCCCGGCATCGACGCCGAGGGCTCCTACGGCGCCGCCGACTTCGTGAGCTGGTTCGACGGCCACCCCGATGTGCCGCGCACCTGGCCGCTCGAGGCGAAGAGCGTCGCAGTGATCGGCAACGGCAACGTCGCCCTCGACGTGTCGCGCATGCTCATCAAGCACGCCGACGACCTGCTGCCGACCGAGATCCCGGCCAACGTGCACGAGGGGCTCGAGGCGAACCCGATCGAAGAGCTGCACCTCTTCGGCCGCCGCGGACCCGCCTACGTGAAGTTCACGCCGCTCGAACTGCGCGAGCTGGGCGAGGTGCGCGACGTCGACATGGTGATCGACGAGCGGGACTTCGACCTCGACGATCCCTACGTCGACGAGACCCTCGCCAAGAACAAGCAGGTGGTCGTCATGACCCGCGTCATGAACGCGTGGCGCGAGGAGCAGCGGAAGCGCGAGGCCGGCGAGGTCGAGGCCTCGTCCCGCCGTCTGCACCTGCACTTCTGGTCGAAGCCGGTCGAGGTCGTCACCGATGACGCGGGCCGCGTCTCGGGCATCCGCGTCGAGCGCACCGCGCCCGACGGCCGCGGCGGCGTGATCGAGACGGGCGAGTTCGAGACCGTCCCCGTGCAGTCGCTCTACCGCGCGGTCGGCTACTTCGGCTCGCCGCTCGAACGGATCCCCTTCGACGACGAGCGGGGCGTGATCCCGAACGAGCAGGGCCGCGTGCTCGACGCCCACGGCGACCGCGTGCCCGGCGTGTACGCGACGGGGTGGATCAAGCGCGGCCCCGTGGGCCTCATCGGCCATACGAAGAGCGATGCCATGGAGACCCTCGAGTGCCTCATGGAGGATCGCGACTCGTGGTGGACCCCGGCCGAGCCCGACCCGGCGGCCATTCCGGCGCTGCTCGAGGAGCGCCGAGTGCCCTACACGACGATCGAGGGCTGGCACCGGCTCGACGAGCACGAGCTGTCGCTCGGCGAGGCCGAGGGGCGCACCCGGGTGAAGGTCGTTCCGCGCGAGGACATGACGCGCATCTCGCGCGGGGAGTGACGCCTCGGGCCCGCGGCCCGTTCTCTGCGAATCGCCTCCCCCGGGCGGTGGAATCCACCACCCTCACGGCTGCATCATCGTCGGCTCATAGCGGCGGCGCATATCCATGAAGGCATGGAGCACGCAGACCTTCGCCCCGAGCCCCCGCACGCCCCTTCCGGCACCGCCGACCACGCGTCGCACGCGTCGCACGCGCCGCTTCCGGCACCGCCGACCACGCGTCGCACGCGTCGCACG
>CALMSE010000337.1 GCA_937872275.1 uncultured Leucobacter sp.
GCGCGAGTTCGCGCTCGTCCGCAGCGGCCGGCCGGCGGTGGTGCTCGACTTCGCCCGGGAGGCCGACGCGGGAGCTCCCGACGAGGGAGGCGCCCACGCCGATCGGAGCGTCGACACCGTGTCCGATGCCGCGCCCGGCACTCCGGCGGCGGACGGCTTCGACGACTTCGCCCGCGTCGTGATCTCGACCCACCACGCGGCCGACTTGATCCGCGCCCTGCGGATCGACGACTCCGACGCCGTGTTCTCCGCCGGAGCCTAGCGCCCGCCGACGCACCGCCCCGGGCGCGGAGCCCGCGGGGAGATGCGATCCGCCCCCTACGCCGCGAACAGCCAGGCGACGGCGGCGATCACCGGCAGCGACGCGAACGTCGTCAGGAACACCGTGTCGCGCACGATCGTCTCGGCCTTCCGGTACGTCGCGGCGTAGTTGTAGACGTTCTGCGCGGTGGGCAGCGCGGCGATGGTGGTGGCGACGAAGGTCTCGTGGGGCGGGAGCCCGAACGCGAGCGCGAGCGCCCAGGCGAGCGCCGGCATCGCCAGCACCTTCAGCCCGGTGGCGGCGAGCACGACCCTGCGCCCGCTGCCGGGCGCGAGCGCGCGCTGTCCGTGCAGCGAGATGCCGAAGCTGAGCAGGATCATCGGGATCGCGGCCGCCCCGATCATCCCGATCGGCTCGAGCACGATCTGGGGCACGGGCACGCGCAGCAGCGCGAAAGCGAAGCCGAGCAGCGAGGCGATGATGATCGGGTTCGACAGGGCTCGGGCGATGGCGCGCAGGCCCCCGCCCTGGTTGCCGCGGGTGGCCTCGAGGACGGCGAGGATCACGGGCGAGAAGATCACCAGCTGCACCAGCATGAGCGGCGCCACATAGGCGGCATCGCCGAGGATGTAGATGGCGACCGGCAGGCCCAGGTTGTTCGAGTTGACGTACCCGGAGGTGGTGGCGCCCAGCGTGGTCTCGGCGAGGCCCTGCCTGAACCAGAGGCGCGAGGCGAGCACGTAGACGCCGGCGACGGCGAGCGCGGCGATGCTCGTCACCAGGATCACCGGCGAGAGCACGACGGCCGGGTCGCTCGCGTAGAGCACGGAGAAGAGCAGCATGGGAGTCGCGACGTAGAAGGCGACGTTGTTGAGCACGAGCCGCTGCTCGCCCCTCACCACGCCCAGACGGGCGGCGAGGTAGCCGACTCCGATGACCCCGAGGATGACCACGAAGCCCTGCAGCACCCCGAGCATCCGGCCTCCTCACGCGTCTCCGCCCCGACCCTCCGAGCCTAGACGTTCCGGGTGCGCCCCCGGGCCAGGGCCGAGGCGGCCTCCTCGGCGATGACCGCCGAGAGGAGGTCGAGCACGGGCGAGCGCAGGTTCCAGCGCTGCCAGTACAGCGAGATCTCGATGGCGGATCGCGCGCCGATCTCTACGAGGCGCCCGTCGGCGAGCGCCTCCCGGCACTGCAGTTCGGGCACCATGCCCCACCCCATGCCGAGCTCGATGGCGAGCATGAACTCCGCCGAGGAGGGCACGTAGTGGCGGGGCGGCTCCACCCGGGTGCGGGTGAAGCGCCGGATGAAGCGCCGCTGGAAGACGTCGTGCCGGTCGAACTCCACCATGGGGGCCGCGGCGAGGGACTCCGCCGTGACGCCGGCCCCGAAGTGGGCCGCCGCGAAGCCCGGCGCCGCGCAGGCGCGGTAGCGGTCGGTGCCGATGCGCGTGCTCGTGCAGCCGGGCACGGGCTCCTTCGTCGCGGTGAGCGCGGCGATCGCCTCGCCGCGGCGCAGCCGCTCGGTCGAGAGCGTCTCGTCGGCGCGGATCACCTCGAACTGCGCGCCCGTCTCGCGGGCGGCGCGCGCGAGCGCCGGCACGAACCACGTGGCGAGCGAGTCCGCGTTGACGACGATGGGCAGGATCGCGCCGGCCGATCCGCCCCCGAGCTCCCGGGCCGCGTCGTCGACCAGGCGCTCCAGCTGCCGGGCGAGGCGGAGCACCGTCGCCCCCGCCTGGGTCACCTCGACCGGGCGACTGCGCCGCACGAGCACGGAGCCGACGCGCTGCTCCAGCGCCTTCACCCGCTGGCTCACGGCGGAGGGGGTGATGTGCAGGCGACGGGCGGCGCCCTCGAAGCTGCCCTCGTCGACGATGGCGGCGAAGGTCGCGAGATGCTCGACCGGCAGATTCATACATGAAGAATAGCTAATGATGCATCAGAAAGATGAGGCAGACTGAAGTAGCGGATCGCGCCGATCCGCCCCTAGCGTCGGAGGCATGCTCACCTCCGTGCTCCTCGGCCTCGGCACCGGCCTCTCGCTCATCGTCGCGATCGGCGCGCAGAACGCCTTCGTGCTGCAGCAGGGCATCCGCCGCGAGCACGTGCTGCCGGTGGTGCTCATCTGCGGGCTCACGGACGCGCTGCTCGAGCTCCTCGGCATCGCCGGCATCGGCCTCGTGGTCGACCGCGCGCCGATCGTGCTCGAGATCATCCGCTGGGGCGGGGTCGCCTTCCTGCTCTGGTACGCGTGGGGCGCCGTGCGGCGGGCGCTGCGGCCCGAGGCGCTCACCGCCGGCGACGGGGCGCGCACGCCGCTGCGGAAGACGATCCTCGCCTGCCTCGCGATCACCTACCTGAACCCGCACGTGTACCTCGACACGATGGTGCTCATGGGCTCAATCGGCAACGCCCAGGGCGACCCCGAGCGGTGGTGGTTCCTGCTGGGCGGCGCGCTCGGCAGCATCGCCTGGTTCGCGCTGCTCGGCTACGCGGCGAGGGCGCTCACCCGCTTCTTCCAGGCGCCGCGCGCCTGGCAGGTGCTCGACTGGTGCGTGGCCGCCGTGATGGTGATCATCGCGGTGCGCCTCGTGTTCGGCGGTATCGGGGTCTAGGCCCCGCCTCGGGTCCGTGCTCCGTGGCCGGCCCCGTGTTCCGCTTCGGCCCCGTGTCCCGCTCCCCCCTAGTGTCCCGCTCCCCCCGTCCATTTCCCCCTTTCTCCGAGTTGGGGACGCAGAAGTTGATTATCCAGGGCCCGAAAGCGAGTTCTGCGTCCCCAACTCGGAGAAGAGGGAGCGGGGGAACGGGAGCGGGGAACGAGAGCGGGGAACGAGGGAGCGAGGAGCGCGGGGGCGGGGAACGGGCCGCGCCTCCACCGATCGGTGGAGGCGGGAATCCTTCCGCCGGTTGCTTCCGCCCCGGGCGGCGCCCTGTCAGGCTGGGGGCATGGCAGTTGACACGGACCGGGCTCGGGCGGCGATCGAGGTGCGGGGGCTCGCGAAGCGCTACGGCGATCGCCAGGTGCTCGACGGCATCGACCTCGTGATCGAGCGCGGCGAGACCTATGCGCTGCTGGGGCCGAACGGCGCGGGCAAGAGCACGGCGATCGAGATTCTCGAGGGCTTCCGACGCCCGAGCGGGGGCGAGGTGCGGGTGCTCGGCCGGGAGCCGCTGACCGCGCCTCGGTCGTGGCGATCGCGGATCGGCATCGTCGCGCAGCAGACCGGCGACCTCGGCCCCTACACCGCGCGAGAGCTCATCGCCCACTTCGGCGGTCTCTACGCCGAGCCGCGCGGCGTCGACGAGGTGCTCGAGCTCGTGGGGCTCGCGGAGCACGCCGGGAAGCGGGCGGGCAAGATGTCGGGCGGGCAGCAGCGCCGCCTCGACGTGGCGCTCGGCATCGTCGGGCGCCCCGAGCTGCTGTTCCTCGACGAGCCCACGACCGGCTTCGACCCCGAGGCCAGGCGGCAGTTCTGGGGCATGCTGGAGGGGCTCGCCGGGCAGGGAACGGCGATCCTGCTGACCACGCACTACCTCGATGAGGCGGCCCGGCTCGCCGATCGGGTGGGGGTGCTCGCGGGCGGGCGGATCGTCGCGGAGGCACCGCCCGCGGAGCTGGGCGGGCCCGAGGCCCGGGTGCCGGTGGTGAGCTGGCGCGACGCGGAGGGGC
>CALMSE010000338.1 GCA_937872275.1 uncultured Leucobacter sp.
GAGCGCGGTCGCGCGCGCCAGCTCCTCGATCGTCGCGCGCCCGTCGGCGGCGAGCACGCGCGCCATCTCCTGCTCCTCGCGGCCGAGCGGCGGCAACTCGATCGCGCCCGTCGGCTCCCACGGCTGCCCGGTCTCGCGCAGCGCCGCGATCTGGTCGTCGTCGAGGATGCCCGGCAGCCACTGGTGGATCGCCTTGTAGAGCTTGATCACGGTGGAGGTGTCGATGCTCGTGATGCCGGGCAGGGCGGGCAGTTCGTCGAGCAGCAGCGAGTAGCTGCGGGCGCGGTCGCCGAGGATCTCGCAGATGCAGTCGATCTCGCCGGTGGTGAGGAAGGCGAAGACGGTGCCCGGGCGGTCGGCGGCGGCCGCCGCGGTGACCCGGTTCATGCCGGGCTGGCAGCGCAGCTTCGCGATCGTCTGCTCGAGCACGCCGCCGCCGGGCAGCAGCGTGAAGCCGTGGATGATGACGCGGCCGCTGCGGACCAGCTCGACGCCGCGGGCGGCGACGGTGCGCTCGGGCGCGCCGATCACCGAGGCGATCTGCCGCCAGCCGGCGCGGCCGTTGACCTGGAGTGCGGCGATGATGAGGCGGTCGAGCGGGTCGGCCACCGTCACGGAGGGTGCCTGGGCGAAGATCATGGCAGCATTCTCTGCCGATTCCTTCACTTTTGCAAGTGTTTGTTTCTTATTTCTAAGCTCATGTATAGAGTCATAGCTGATTCGATCAACGACGACGAATTCCCGCTGCAGCGCTCAGGAACGTTGTCGCAAGGCCGGATCACGGTCGATCCCCCCGACCGTCCAGCATGAAAGGTGTTTGCACTATGAAGATCCGGAAAATCGGCCTCGCGGGTCTGGCGGCCATCGCAGCCGTGACCCTCGCCGCCTGCAGTTCCCCCGCCCCCTCCCCCTCCGACGGAGGGGATCAGCCCGCCGCCGACGAGGTCATCACCCTCCGCGTCCAGGCCCAGCCCTCGATCTCGGCCGAGCCGCTCTACCTCGGCATCGAACAGGGCTTCTTCGAGGAGGAGGGCATCGAGATCGAGATCGTCGACATCCCCGACGCCGCGGCCGGCTTCGCGGCGATCCAGTCGGATCAGCTCGACCTCGCCTTCGCCACCGCGATCTCGGTGATGCAGGCCACCCGCCAGAATCTGCCGCTCGTCATGGTCGCCCCCTCCGACGGCCTGAACCCCGCTTCCGAGGGGCTCCCGGTCGAAGAGGCCCGCAACTACACCTCCGTCGGCCTCTACGTCAGCCAGCAGAGCGGCATCACCGACATCTCGGGCCTTGCCGGCGCGAGCATCGCGGTGCCCGATCTGAAGAGCCAGGCCGACGGCACCATCACCTCGGTGCTGCACGAGGCCGGCATCGAGACCGATGGCATCCAGTGGCAGAGCCTCGGCTTCGTGCCGTCGGTCGCGGCGCTCAAGGACGGCACGCTCGACGCGGCGTTCCTGGTGGCGCCCTTCTCGATCGAGGCGGATCAGGCGGGCCTCAAGCGCGTCATGAACCCGAGCGTGGAGTTCTTCCCCCCGGGCACCGTGACCTCGGCGTGGATCGGCACCGAGTCGTGGGTCGAGAACAACCCCGAGGCCGTGGCGCGCTTCCAGCGGGCGATCGCGAAGTCGGCCGCCTGGGCCAACGAGAACCTCACCGCGACGCAGGAGCACGCCATCGAGCGTTCGGGCCTCACCATGACGGCCGACGAGATGCCGAAGTCGTACTGGCCGACCGAGTTCAACCTCGATGACCTGAGGACGGTCGACGAGAAGCTCGTCGCCATCGGATTCTTCGAGAGCCCGATCGACGTCGACAAGCTGGTCGCCTCCAGCGCGGGCTGAGCGGAGCGAGCATGAGGAGGACGGTGGCCGCAGCATGAAGTCGGCAAGTCGAACCGGATCGTTCCCGGTCAAACCAGTGCTGTACGGTGCCCTGGGCATCGTCCTCCTCGTGGCCCTCTGGCAGTGGGGATCCACGCAGGTCTCGACGGTCTCGGCACTGCCCTCGGTGCCGGTCGTCTGGGCCGCGCTCGTCGATCTGTTCGCGCAGGGATCCTTCTGGGTCGAGGTGCTGCAGACCCTCGGCATCGCCCTGCTGGGCTGGGCGATCGCCGCGGTGCTCGGCGTGCTGCTCGGCGTGCTGGTCGGCACCTCGAAGTACGTCTTCGCGGCGACCCGCGTGCTGCTCGAGTTCCTGCGCCCCATCCCGGCGATCGTCATCCTGCCGCTCGCCATCATGGTGCTCGGCCCCACCTCCGAGATGGGCGTCTTCCTCGTCGTGTTCGGCGTCATGCTGCCGATCACCGCGCAGACGGCGGCCGGCGTCGAGGCAGTCGACCCGGTGATGCGCAACACCGCCCGCTCCTTCGGCATGGGAGGCGGGGAGATCCTGTGGCGGGTCATCCTGCCGGGAGCCTCCCCGTACATCGGTACCGCGATGCGCGTGGCCGCCCCCGTCACGCTCATCATGACCGTCGTCGCCGGCATGCTCGGCGGCGCGCCGGGCATCGGCAAGTCGCTCACCGTCGCGCAGTTCGCCGGCCGCAACGACGACATCTTCGCCTACGTGCTCGTGCTGGGCTTCCTGGGCCTCCTCGTGCAGGGCCTGTCGGGCCGCACCGAGCGCAGGATCCTGCACTGGCACTCCGCCTACCGGAAGGAGGGCTGATCATGAGCGTCACCGACACCCGCGTGATCCGCACCGAGGCGCGCGCCAAGAAGGCGCGCAGCGACAAGCCGATCCTCATGACGCTGCAGATCGGCGTGCCGATCCTGCTGCTCGTCGCGTGGTGGTTCGCCTCGGCGAACTCCACCAACCCGTACTTCCCGCCGCTCAGCGAGATTCTCGTGCAGTTCCAGAAGATGTGGCTCTTCGACAAGTTCCTGAGCGACATCGTGCCGAGCATGACGAACCTCGTCGTCAGCTACCTCATCGCCGTCATCATCGGCCTGCTCCTCGGCATCCTGCTCGGGCTCGTGAGGCCGCTGTTCTGGATCCTCGACCCGATCGTGCAGTTCGTGCGCTCGATCCCGGCGGTCGCCCTGCTGCCCATCTTCATCGGGCTCATGGGCTTCGGCAACGAGGTGCGCATCTTCGCGATCGCGCTCGCCTCGCTCTTCCCGGTGCTCATCAGCACGATCGACGGCGTGCGCGCCACCGAGCCCCTGCTCCTCGAGACGGCGCGCGTCTACCGTCTCACCCGGTGGGAGCGGCTGCGCCAGGTCTACATCCCCTCCGCCGCGCCGCAGATGTTCGCGGGTGCCCTCGTCAGCCTGCAGGTCGCGTTCATCGTGATGATCACGAGCGAGATGATGGGCGCCGCCCGCGGCATCGGCGCGCTGACCCTGCTCGCGCAGAAGAGCTTCGAGGTGAAGGCGATGTGGGCGGGCATCATCCTGCTCGGCATCCTCGGCTACCTGGTGAACCTCGTCTTCACCCTGGTGCGCCGTCGCGGCCTCTCCTGGTTCATCGGAGCCCAGAAGGCGGCGTCGGCCGACTGACCGGCCGCGCCCGAACGCAGACAGACCTCGCAACAGAGAAAGCACAGACCATGTCGAATCCACAGCCCGCCGCAGCGTCGGCCCCCCAGCTCGTCATCGAGCACCTCTCCAAGTCGTACACCGTCGGCGGCGGTCAGGTCGAGGTCATCGCCGACCTCACCTTCAGCGTGCAGGCCGGCGAGATCGTCTCCGTCGTGGGCCCCTCGGGCATCGGCAAGACGACCCTGCTGAAATGCCTCACCGGCCTGCAGTCCATCACCTCCGGCATCGCGACGATCGACGGCAAGCCGATCGACGGGCCCCCCGAGGAGATGGCCCTCGTGTTCCAGGAATACACCCGTTCGCTCATGCCGTGGCTCACGGTCGAGAAGAACGTCAGGCTGCCGCTCAAGCACCTGCGGCTTCCCAAGGCCGAGGCGGATCAGCGCGTGCGCACCGCCCTCACCTCGGTGGGCCTCGATCACGCGCTCGACCGCTTCCCCTGGCAGCTCTCGGGCGGCATGCAGCAGCGCGTCGCCATCGCTCGCGCCCTGGCCTACCGTCCCGAGGTGCTCGTCATGGACGAGCCGTTCGCCTCGGTGGACGCGCAGACCCGCTTCGAGCTCGAAGACCTGTGCCTCAAGATCCGAGACGAGTTCGGCATGACGATCCTGCTCGTGACCCACGACATCGACGAGTCGGTCTACCTCTCCGATCGCGTCGTCGTGCTGGGCCACCGGCCCGCGGTCGTCACGCGCATCCTCGACATCGCCCTGCCCGAGCCGCGCGACCAGATCACGACGCGCGCGCTGCACGAGTTCGCCGAGCTGCGCACGGAGATCTTCGAGCTGATCCGCGCGGGCGCGATCGTGACGCAGCCCGTCGCGACGGCGGAGGCGGAGCGGTGAGCGACGAGCTGACCTGGCTGTCGGCGGGAGAGCTCTCCGCGCGCATCCGCCGCGGGGAGCTCTCGGCTCGTGAGGCGCTCGAGGCGCACTGGGCGCGCATCGACGAGGTCAACCCGGTGGTCAACGCCGTGATCTTCGAGGATCGCGAGGCGGCCGGGGCCGCTGCCGCCCGAGCCGACGAGCGGCAGGCGGCGGGGGAGCCGCTCGGCCCCCTGCACGGCGTGCCGATGACGAACAAGGACACGAACGACACGGCGGGCATGCCGAACACCTGGGGCTCGCCGCTGCTCGCCCACGTGGTGCCGGAGGAGGACAGCCTCATCGTCGCCCGGTTGCGCGCGGCCGGCGCGATCATGACCGGCAAGAGCAACGTGCCCGAGTTCGCGGCGGGGGCGCACACCTTCAACGACCTCTACGGCACGACGACGAACCCCTACGATCCGAGCCGCAGCGCGGGCGGGTCGAGCGGCGGTGCGGCAGCGGCGATCGCCTCGGGCATCCAGCCCATCGGCGACGGGTCCGACATGGGCGGCTCCCTCCGCGTCCCGGCGTCGTTCTGCAACGTCCTCGGCCTGCGCCCGTCCCGGGGGCGCGTGCCCTCGCCGGGCCCGAACTCCTGGGCCTGGCTCGGGCGCACCGGCCCCATGGCGCGGGAGGTCTCCGATCTCGCGCTCATGATGAACGCGCTCTCGGGCCCCGATCCGCGGGTGCCGACCTCGATCGAAGAGCGCGGCGTCGACTTCTTCCGCGGCCTCGGAGACGGAGTCGCGGGCCTGCGCATCGGCTGGGCGCCGGACGCCGGGCTCGGCATGCCCTTCGAGGCCGAGTCGGTCGCGGTCGCCGAGCGGGCCGTCGCCGCGCTCGCCGAGGCCGGGGCTCTGGTCGAGACCGTCTCGCCGAACATCGCCGAGGCCGACCTCGTGTTCACCGAGACCCGGGCCTTCGACTACGAGATGTCCTTGGGCGAGCTCGTGCGCGCCAACCCCGGCCGGGTGAAGCCCGAGGTCGTCGAGAACGTGGCGCTCGGCACGCGGCAGACCGCGGCGCAGCTCCGCGCGCTCGCCCTGGCGCGCACCCGCCTCGAGGGCGAGGTGCGGCGCTACTTCGACGACTACGATCTGTGGATCACGCCGACCGCGCAGGCGCTGCCCTTCGATGCGGCGCTGCGCTACCCCACGGAGGTGGCAGGGGTGCCCATGGCCGACTACCTCGGCTGGATGCGCTCGGTGTGCGTGGTCTCGGCCATGGACGTGCCGGCGATCTCGGTGCCGGCCGGCTTCTCGCCGGAGGGCCTGCCCGTCGGCGTGCAGATCGTCGCCGCGCACGGCGGCGACGCGCTGCTGCTGCGGGTCGCGAAGACGTTGGAGGACGCGATCGGAGCGGCCCGGGTGCACCCGGGACTCGGGAAGGGATGACCGTATGAGCGACGGTATGGGCAATGGCGGATCTTTGGATGGTCTGCTGGTGGTGGACCTGTCCCGGGCGTTGGCGGGCCCGCACGCGGGGCAGATGCTCGGGGATCTCGGTGCCCGGGTGATCAAGGTCGAGGCCCCGGGCACGGGGGACGATACCCGGTCGTGGGGGCCGCCGTTCGTCGACGGCTCCGATGGGGGGTCGTATTCGACGTACTTCCTGTCGTGCAACCGGAACAAGGAGTCCATCGCTCTGGATCTGAAGTCCGACGACGGTCGTGCCGTGTTGACCGGACTCTTGCAGCGCGCGGATGTGCTGATCGAGAACTTCCGGACCGGGGTCATGGATCGGCTCGGGTTCGGCACGAGCGTGCTCGCGGAGCTGAACCCTGGCCTGATCGTGTTGTCGATCTCGGGGTTCGGGCACGACGGCCCGGAAGGGGGGCGGGCGGGGTATGACCAGATCGCGCAGGGCGAGGCGGGGCTGATGTCGATCACGGGGTCGGGGCCGGAGGATCCGCAGCGGGTGGGGACCCCGATCGCGGATCTGTTGGGCGGGATCCACGGCGTGGTCGGTGTGCTCGCTGCCCTGCACGAGCGGCATCAGACGGGGAAGGGCCGGGTGGTGCGGGCGTCGCTGTTGTCGGCGCTCGTGGGGGTGCACGCGTTCCAGGGCACGAGGTTCCTGGTCGCGGGGGAGACGCCCCGCGCGCAGGGCAATCATCATCCCTCGATCGCGCCGTATGGCCTGTTCCGGTGTCGGGGCGGGGCGGTGCAGATCAGTGTGGGGAGCGAGCGCCTGTGGCGGGGGTTCTGCCAGGAGTTCGGCCTGGATCCCGAGACGGCGGGGTTGGCGTCGAATCCGGAGCGGGTCGGCAACCGTGAGGAGACGATCCGGTTCGTCGAGGCCGCGTTCGCCGATATCGACGCGGGGGTGCTGCTCGCGCGGCTCGCTTCGGCGGGGATTCCGGCGGGGAGGGTGCGGACTCTGGACGAGGTGTACGAGTGGGATCAGGTGCGCTCGCAGGGGCTGATCGTGGGGGTGGAGCATGAGGTGCTTGGGAGTATCTCGTTGCCGGGTCCTGCGATCCGGTTCTTCGATGTGGGCGGGGAGGGTGAGACGGAGCGGTCCCGGAGGGTGCATGCGGCGCCGCCGGTGCTGGACCAGCACGGGGACACGATCCGCGCATGGCTCGCCGAAGACGGGAACGCGCCCGGAGGCGCCCGATGAGCGCCGCACCCGCCCGCGCGGCCCGGCTCACCGCGCGCGAGCTCATCGAGTCGATCGCGGATCCGGACAGCTACCAGTCCTGGGACTCCCCGCCGGTCGAGCCGGAGCTCGGGCCGGAATATGCCGCCGAGCTCCGGGCGGCCGCGGAGAAGAGCGGCGTCGACGAGTCGATCATCACGGGCGAGGCGCGGATCGATGGCCGCCGCGTCGCGTTGATCGCGTGCGAGTTCGCGTTTCTCGCCGGATCGATCGGGCTCGCCGCCGCGGAGCGCTTCGTCGAGGCGATGGAGCGGGCGACCGCGGAGCGGCTGCCCGTGCTCGCGTCGACGGCGTCGGGCGGCACCCGGATGCAGGAGGGCACGGTCGCGTTCGTCGCGATGGTCAAGATCAGCGCCGCGGTCGCCGCGCATCAGACGGCCGGTCTGCCCTACCTCACCTATCTGCGCCACCCCTCGACCGGGGGCGCGCTCGCGTCGTTCGGGTCGCTCGGGCAGGTCACGGTCGCCGAGCCGGGCGCCCTGGTCGGGTTCCTCGGCCCGCGCGTGTACGAGGCGATCTACGGGAAGCCCTTTCCGGCCGGCGTGCAGCGGGCGGAGAACCTCGCGAAGCACGGCATCATCGACGGAGTGCTGCCCGCGACGGAACTGCGCGAGGTGGTCTCGCGCACGCTCCGCCTGCTCGAGCGGCCCACGCACGCCGAGCTCGTCGCGCGCGCGAGGACCGCGGGCGCGGCGGGAGACGACCCCGCCGGGTCGTCCGACGCCTGGGACTCGGTGATCCGCACCCGCGATCGTCGCCGGCCCGGCCTGCGCGAACTGCTGCGCCGCGCGGCGACCGACGTGGTGCCGCTCTCGGGCACCGGGCAGGGCGAGCGCGACCCCGGCCTGGCGCTCTGCCTGGCCCGCTTCGGCGGCATCCCCGCGGTCGTCGTCGGCCAGGATCGGCGCACGCAGCG
>CALMSE010000339.1 GCA_937872275.1 uncultured Leucobacter sp.
GCGACGCCGCCGCGGCCCTCGAGCTCGTCGCGACGGGGGCCGGCGCAGTGCTGCTGCCCCTGCCCCTCGCCCGGCACCTGGCAGGCAAGCGCGAGCACGCGGTGCTCGTCGTCGCAGGCGACGCACGGCTCCCCGGCACGGAGGTGTGGGTCAGCTGGGACGCTCGGCGCGACGCCGCCGACGTGCAGCGGCTCGTGGGCATCATGCGGGGTCGCACCGCCCGCAGCGAGCGCTCCGCGTCGACCGGGACGGGCGGCGACGAGCGGGCGGATCCGACCCGCGCGCCGAAGCGCGCCGAGCCGAAGCGCAAGAAGGAGCCGCAGCTGCCGAAGAACTCGCGCGGCGCGCAGCTCGCGGCCGCGCGAGCCAAGCGGGAAGCCGCCAAGCGTGAATCTCAGAAGCGGCGCGGCCGCAGGGGATCGAGGTAGGCCGTGTTCGACTTGCTGCCGGAGCTCGGCTCCTGGCTCTGGGTGCTGCTCGCCGTGGCGGCGGTCTTCGTCGGGGTATCGAAGACGGCCGTGCCCGGCAGCAACACGATCGCGATCGCGATCTTCGCGGCGATCCTGCCCGCGCGCGCCTCCACCGCAGCGCTACTCCTGCTCCTCATCTTCGGCGACCTGTTCGCCCTCGCCATCTACCGCAGGCACGCCGACTGGTCGACGCTGGTGAAGCTGATCCCCGCGGTCGTGGTGGGGCTGATCCTCGGCGCCCTCTTCCTCGCCTTCAGCGACGACACCTGGGTGCGCCGAGGCATCGGCATCATCCTCCTGCTGCTCATGGCCGTCACGGTCTGGCAGCGCTACCGCCCGCCCGCCGATCACGGCAGCGCGCGCCGGAGCCGCATCGAGCGCGCGGGATACGGCTCGCTCAGCGGCTTCACGACGATGGTCGCCAACGCCGGCGGCGCGGCGATGTCGATGTATCTGCTCGCCGCGCGCTTCCCGGTGAAGAAGTTCCTCGGCACCGCAGCTTGGTTCTTCGCCGTGATCAACCTGACGAAGGTGCCGATCTCGATCGGTCTCGGCCTCATCACCCCCCAGACCCTGGTGCTCGACCTCGTGCTCGCGCCCGGCGTCGTGGTGGGTGCGCTCATCGGCTGGTGGATCGCCCGCCGCATCAAGCAGCAGGTCTTCGAATGGGCGGTGATCGTCGCCACCGTGGCCGGCGCGATCTACCTGATCGTCTGAGCGCATGCCTCCCTCCGAGCAGATGCCCGACCCCGCCTCCGCACCGTTCGGCCCCGCCGACGTCCGGGGCCGAACCGCCCTCGTCACCGGCGCCAGCGACGGCATCGGCTTCGAGATCGCGCGCGGGCTCGCCCGCTCCGGGGCGCGGCTGCTGCTGCCGGTGCGCGACCGGGGGAAGGGCGGCCGCGCGGCGGCGCGGATCCGCGAATCTGCCCCCGGAGTTCGCCTCGAACTGCTCGATCTCGATCTCGCGCGCCTCGACTCGGTGGCCGCCCTGGTGCGGACCCTGCGCGCGGCGGGCGAGCCGATCGGGTTCGCGGTGCTGAACGCGGGTGCCGTGATGCTCGGCGAGCGCCGCCGCCGCACGACCCCCGACGGGTTCGAGCTCGCCTTCCAGACCAACTTCCTCGGGCACGCCGCGCTCGTGCTCGGCATCCTCCCGCTGCTCCGCGGCGATGGCCGGGCCGACGGCGGGGGCGGGCTCGGCGGGGCCGACCACCCCGGCGGGGCGCGCGTCGTCGTACAGGGGAGCCTCGCGGCTGCGGGTGCCCGGCTCGACTGGGGCGACCTCCAGGGCGCGCGGCGCTACGGGGCGTATCGCGCCTACCGCTCCTCGAAGCTCGCGCTCGGCCTCTTCGGCGCGGAGCTCGCGCGCCGAAGCGCGGCGGAGGGTTGGGGCCTGTCCGTGCAGCTGTGCCATCCCGGCATCGCGCCGGGCTCCGCGATCGCGCCGGCGCTGCGCGCCCTGCTGCCCGCGGGGCTCGTGGGCTGGGCGTCCACCCGCATCGGCAATCCGCCGGAGCAGGCCGCGCAGACGGCGCTCGCGGCGCTCGCGGCGCCGCGCTCCGATCCACGGCGCATGTTCGCACCGGCCGGTCCCTTCGGCATCGCGGGACCGCCGCGGGAGCGAGCCGCCTTCGCGAACCTCGGCCGGGCGGGCGACGCGCGCATGCTGTGGGAGCTCGCCTCGCGCTGGGCGCCGATCCTCCCCTGAGCCCCTGCTTTCTCTCCACCTCGCGCCCGTCGTCGAGCGGATACGAAAAGCGCGAACGGATACGGAAGATCCAGGATCTATCGTGTTCTCTCGCGCCTTTCGTATCCACTCGGCGGGGAGGACGGGCGCGGGGAAGCGCTACAGCTGATTCGCCGGCACGCCGAACGTGTCGCAGGCGCCGACCCCGTCGCGGTAGCCCGCCTCGAACCAGCCCTGGCGCTGCTCCGAGGTGCCGTGCGTGAAGCCCTCGGGGTTGACCTGGCCGCCCGAACGGCGCTGGATGTAGTCGTCGCCGATCGAGGCGGCGGCGTTCATGGCGTCGGCGATCTCGGCCTGGCTCACTGGCTGCATGAAGGCCTGGCCGCTCGCGTCGGCGACCGATGACGCATCGCGCACCCAGGCGCCCGCGTAGCAGTCGGCCTGCAGCTCGAGGCGCACGGAGCTCGAAGCCGGCCCCGAGTCGCGGCCGACCTGCTGCAGGTCTCCCGTGAGATTCGAGATGTGGTGGCCCCACTCGTGGGCGAGCACGTACATCTGGGCGAGCGGGCCCGCCGTCGCCCCGAAGTCGCTGCGCAGCGTCGCGAAGAACGCCGTGTCGAGGTAGATCGACTCGTCGCTCGGGCAGTAGAAGGGGCCGATCGCGGCGGAAGCGGTACCGCAGGCGGAGTCGGTGGAGCCGGAGTAGAGCACCACGCCCGGCTGCCGGTATCCGCTCTCGAACTGGCCCGCCCAGAAGGTGTCGAGCGAATCGGCCGCCGCCGCCATGCGGCACTCGTCATTCGCGTTGGCGTCGGCGCCGGTCTCGCAGTTCTCGAGCGGGGCGGCCTGCTCGCTCGAACTCTGCTCGCCGAGCCCGACCGTCTGCGCGAGCGGACTCAGGTCGACGCCGAACAGCTGCGAGAGCAACGCGATCGCGATCACGCCGATGACCCCGCCGCCGCTGATCATCGCAACCCTGCCTCCGCGCCGGCGCTGCACCTTGCTGGTGTCGATGCGCGCGTTGTCGTTGAAGGTCATCCTCGCTCCGATCGCGCCGTGGGTCTCGCCCGGTACGGAAGAACCGAGCCGCAGAACGCCTCTCGGCGGAAGGCCGCTCGAAGCGGCGGAAAATGGAGCCCGGGGTTACTGCGGCCCGGCGCAGACCAGTCTAGCGCGCCGCGATCCGCACGCGACCCGCGATCCGATCGCCCTCAGTCGAGGGTGCCGTCCCGCCATCGGCGCGCGCCGGCCCGGAACTCGTCGGCGAAGGTGGCGTAGCGCAGCGCCCGCGTCGTGAGCTCGGAGGCGTGCCCCCCGTCGCCGATCTCGCGGTCGTCGGCGAGCGATACCGCTCCGAGCGACATGACGCGGCAGTAGCTCGACGCCCGCTCGAGCGCGATCGCGAGATCCCCCTGGAACACGCCGTGCAGAATGGTCGCGCAGAGGCGGCTGATCGACTGCGGAGTGACGGGCTCGGCGACCCCGGCGACCACGGGGTCGATCGTGACGGCGGCGGCCTGGCCGATGCGGAAGAGCTCGGCGGTGCCCTCCGGATCGCCGTCGGCGACCCGGTGCAGCAGGTAGATGCGCCACAGCTGGCCGGCGAGCGAATGCGCGCCCGCGTCGGCCCAGAGCTCGGCGATGTCGTCGATGCCGTTCGTCGAGGCGAGCGTCACGACGCGCTCGACCACCTCGGGGTCGGCGACGCTGCGCACCCGGTCGAGCAGCGCCCACGAGGTCTCCTGGGCGAGGCGGTGGGCGGCGCCGGGCTCGTCGGAGCCGATGATCCAGTCGAAGGCGTCGGTGGGCTGCAGCATCGGGCGACGGTGCTCTCTCATACTCGACCCCCTTCGACGGTCCGGCGTTTCGCGACGGAGCGAGTCTACGCGCGCTCCGCGGCGCGCGCGTGCAGCAGGCACCGATCTCGACACGATAGATTGTTTGCGGGCCTCTAGCTCAGTCGGTAGAGCAGCGGACTTTTAATCCGTAGGTCGTCGGTTCGAGCCCGACGGGGCCCACC
>CALMSE010000340.1 GCA_937872275.1 uncultured Leucobacter sp.
TGCGCCGCGTGCTCGAGGTCGGCGCGGTGCGCGAGGCCGCCGCACGGGGCCTGAGCGCCGCCGACCGGGAGACCCTGGCCATCGCTCTCGAGGACTGCGGGGCCGCGGACGCCGCCGACTTCCGGCGGCTGGACTCGCGCCTCCACCTGGTGTTCGCGGAGCTCTCCGGATCGAGCAGCCTGGTCCGGCTGCTCGCCGACCTGCGCACCCGGGTGAACGCCGCGCTCGACCGCATCCCGATGCTGGCGCCCAACCTCGCGCACTCGCGCGAGCAGCATGAGATGATCGCGAGCGCCATCGCCGCGGGCAGGCCCGACGACGCCGCCGCAGCGATGCTCGAGCACATCGCGGGCACCGAGGCCTTGCTGCGCGGCTTCCTCGAGACCGACGGCTCTCCTCGGTAGCGGCCCTCGGGCCCCGTTCCGGGTCAGCGGCCGCGAGCGGCGATGACCTTCTGCGCCTGCTCGCGCGCCCACCGTTCGGCCTCGGCGAGCGCCTCGAGGGTGAGTGCTTCGGGAGCGGTGTGCGAGTGCAGCACCTCCCGCACGGTGTCGACGATGTCGAGGAACCCGATGCGTCCCTCGTGGAACGCGTCGACCGCCTCCTCGTTCGCGGCGTTGTAGACGGCCGGGTAGGTCTTGCGGGCGCGACCGACCTCCTTGGCCAGCTCGACCGCCGGGAACGCCTCGTCGTCGAGCGGCTCGAACTCCCAGGCGCTCGCCCGGGTCCAGTCGAGCGGGGCGCCCACCCCGGGGATGCGGCGCGGCCAGTCGAGCCCCAGCGAGATGGGCAGGCGCATGTCGGGCGGCGAGGCCTGCGCGATCGTCGAGCCGTCGAAGAACTCGACCATGGAGTGCACGATCGACTGCGGGTGCACCACGACCTCGATGTCGCCGTACGAGACGCCGAACAGCAGGTGCGCCTCGATCACCTCGAGGCCCTTGTTCACGAGCGTCGCCGAGTTGGTGGTGACCATTCGTCCCATGTTCCACGTGGGGTGCGCGAGCGCCTCCGCGGGTGTCGCGTCGTGCAGCGACTCGCGGCTGCGCCCGCGGAACGGTCCGCCCGAGGCGGTGAGCACGAGCCTGCGCACCTCGCCGGCCGCGCCGGAGCGCAGCGCCTGCGCGATCGCCGAGTGCTCGGAATCGACCGGTACGATCTGCCCGGGCGAGGCGAGGCGCGTCACGAGGTCTCCCCCCACGATCAGCGACTCCTTGTTGGCGAGCGCGAGCGTGCGGCCCGCCTCGAGCGCCGCGATCGTCGGGCCGAGCCCGATCGAACCGGTGATGCCGTTGAGCACGACGTCGGCGGGCACCTCCCGCACGAGGGTCGCCGCCTCGTCCGCGCCGATCGCGGTGTGCTCCACGTTGAAGTCCTCGGCCTGCTGCTGCACCCTCTCGCGCTGAGAACCGGCCGCGAGGCCGACCACCTGAAACCGGCTCGGGTTCGAGCGGATCACGTCGAGCGCCTGCTCGCCGATCGAACCCGTGCTGCCCAGAACGATGACGCGCCTCATACGACCCATTCTGCCGGATGCCGGGCACGGACGGATCGCCGCCCCGGAATGCGCTCGGCGCTCACGGGGCGGCGCGATCCGCCTATTCCGCCTTCGACACGAGCTGCAGCACGAAGGTGCGCGTGTTCCCGTCGTTGTAGCCGAGCTCCGAGGGCACCGTGACGAGGATCGTGGATCCGATCTTCTGCCCGACCATCGCCTCCGTGAAGCCGTCGATCAGCGCGCCCGCAGCGGTGCTGAACAGGGTGCCGGTCTCGCTCCAGTTGCCGTCGAAGCGCTCGGCCCCGTTCCAGTACACGCCCACGTAGTTGGTCATGATGCTCTCGTCGGCCGCGACGACCTCGCCTGAGCCCTCGACGAGCACCTCGATCTCGAGGTCCTCGGGCGCCTCCATGCACTCGGGGATCGTGATGGTCGGCTCGCTCGCGCCGTCGCCCAGGTCGACCTCGGGGTACTTCTCGTCGCGCGGCGTCAGGCTCTCGCAGTCGGCGAACTGGTCGTGCGGCTCCGCGAAGTCGATCACGAAGACGAAGGGATCGTCCTCGGCGACATCGGTGAAGCCCACCTCCGCCGGATCGCCGCCGACGGCCTCGACCGCCGACACCGCGATGGCGACGCGCTGACCGGGGGCGGCGCAGCGCACCGCCTCGTAGGCCCAGGCGGCGCCCTGGAGCTGCTCCTGGTCGTTGGGCAGCGGGCCCGCGGCGAGGTGGTTGATGGTCTCGCCGGTCTTGCCGTTGAAGATCGTGACGCTCGCGTTGGCGGTCTCGCCCGCGGCGTAGGGAGTGGTCTCGCCCTCGATGAGCACCGAGCGCTGCAGCTCCTTCACCTTCGCGAGCGGAGGCTCGGAGGTGAGCGTCAGCAGCTCGCCGAACTCGCCCTCGACCGCCACCGACTTGCTGGTGTCGCCCGCCGCGGCGCAGGCGGCACCCGACGCGTCGGCGGAGATGGCGGAGTCGACCGCCTGACCCGACCCGCCCCCCGACGAGGAGCAGCCCACCAGCGCGGCGGCGGCGAGCAGGGCGACGGGCAGGGCGGCGAGCATGGCACGGGTGCGCTTCACGGGAATCCTCTTCGGGTCGGATCGGGCGCCGAGAGGCGCAAACGTCATCTATTCTGCACTCCCCCGCCTATGAACCCCCTGATACCCGATGCTCCCCGATGCACTCCGGTGCTCACGCCCAGCGCTTCGCACGCCCGATAGTCTCGTCACATGCCCGCGCCCCAGTCCGCCGCCCGCCCCGGTCTCGTCTTCACCGTGGGGCGCGCGGTGCTGCGGCCCCTGCTCCGCCTGCGCTTCCGGCCGCGCATCACGGGCGGGGAGCGCATTCCGGCTTCGGGCCCGGTGCTGCTCGCGAGCAACCACCTCTCGGGGCTCGACACGATCCTCATCCCCTCGTTCTCGCCGCGGAAGGTGCAGTTCCTCGCCAAGGCGTCGCTCTTCGAGGGGCGGATCGGCGGCTGGTTCTTCCGGCAGATCGGCGCCGTGCCCGTGCACCGCGAGGCGGGGGCCGCGGCGCAGGCCGCGCTCGACGCCGGCCGCCGGGTGCTCGCCGAGGGACAGGTGTTCGCGGTGTTCCCCGAGGGCAGCCGCTCCCGGGACGGGCGGCTCTACAAGGGCCGCAGCGGCGCCGCCTTCATGGCGCTCGAAACCGGCGCGACCGTGGTTCCGGTGGGCCTCGTGGGCACGAACCGCAAGCTGAAGGATCCCCGCACCGGCCGGGCGCCCCGCGTCGAGATCCGCTTCGGCGCGCCCGTGCCCCTCGACGATCTCGCGGGGCTGCCCGCGGGGCGGGCGCG
The DNA here is from genome assembly GCA_937872275.1 of uncultured Leucobacter sp. Lineage (GTDB taxonomy): Bacteria > Actinomycetota > Actinomycetes > Actinomycetales > Microbacteriaceae > Leucobacter. The sequence continues at coordinate 3,317 of CALMSE010000340.1, forward strand.
GCGCGAGGCGACCGAGCGCATCATGGCCGGGATCCGCGATCTCACCGGCCAGGAGCTCGCCGACGGCTTCGCCGAGGGCGGCCGCGGGGCGTGAGCCGCATCGCGCTGCGCCCCGCTCTTCCCCTCTTCTCCCCCGTCCTTCCCGCGTCTCCCCTCCCCCTGTCCTCCGCCGAGAGGATATGAAAAGCGCGAGCGGATACGAAGAATCCGGGATTCCTCGTCGTCCCTCGAACTTTTCGTGCCCGTTCGCGGGGAGGGCGCAGGCCGCGGGGAGGACGGTCAGGGCGTGCGCGCCTCCGCCACCGCCTCGCGGGCGATCCGGCGCACCCCCGCGGCGGCCTGCAGCGCGATGACGAGCAGCAGGATCAGCATCACCGCGTCGCAGGCGATGTAGACGTAGTGCCAGGGCGACTGGCCCGGATCCGCCCCGGCGAGCACCAGGTCGGTGCGGGCGTTGAGAGGCGGGCGCACGACCGCCACCTTGAAGACGAACACGACGGCGAGCGCCAGCCACCACCAGAGGCGGGCGCGGGCGACGCGGGCCGTCCGGGGCCAGAAGGTGACGATCGTGAGGACGACCAGCAGCGCGCCCTCGACGATGTTCAGCGCGGTGAACACGAGCCGGCCGATGCCGAGGCCGAGCGGGATGGTGATGCCGGGGGCCTGGAACTTGAGCGGCGCCTCGATGAGCGAGATGGCGACGATGAGCCCGATCCACACCACCGGGAGGGCGTGCCGCCACAGTTCGACTCTCAGCTTCGTCTCCATGCCCGGTCCTCTCCGCCTCTCCGATTCCGCGCCCTCAGCGCGCGGGCGCACAGCCCGCACTCGCCACGAGCGCGCTCACCCCGGCGACGCCGCGGCCG
>CALMSE010000341.1 GCA_937872275.1 uncultured Leucobacter sp.
CGGGCGACGAACGCCCGGGCACGGCTCGAGGGGACCGCGATCGATCCGCTAGGTGCCCGACCGCTGCCGCCGCCCGAGGTACGTCGAGAGCCCGACCGCGGCCAGCAGCGCGACGCCGTTGAAGACGTTCGAGGCCCAGCCGCTCGCCCCCGACAGCGTGAGGCCGCTGACCGAGATCGACACGAAGACCGCGCCGATGATCGTTCCGATCACGTTGAAGAAGCCGGGCCGGATCGCCGTCGCGCCGAGGAACACCGCGGCGAGCGCTGGGAACAGCAGGAAGTTGCCGTCCGAGGCGGTGCCGCTGCCCGAGCGGGCCAGCTGCATGACTCCGGCGAGGCCCGCGATCGCCCCCGCGACGATGAAGCTCCACCAGACGTTCTTCGTGACGGGGAGACCCACGAGCTTCGCCGCCGTCGCGTTCGAGCCGACCGCGTAGAGGGAACGGCCGAAGGGCGTGTGCGTGAAGAAGTACCAGGCGATCGCGGCGACGCCGAGCGTGATGAAGAACACGGTCGGGATGCCGCCGACGCGCGACGAGCCGAACCGGATCAGCGCCGGGTCGATCCCGCTGATGATCGATTGGCCGCCCGTGTACCAGATCATCAGGCCCGAGATCAGCATCGCCATGCCCAGCGTGGTGACGAAGGGACTCATGCCGAGCTTCGTGACGAAGAAGCCGTTGACGACACCGACGAGCACGCCGAGCAGCACGCAGATGATCACCACCAGCCACAGCGGCAGCCCCGCCCGCGCCATGAGCCCGGCGCACAGCACCTGCGTCATGGCGGCGGTCGCGCCCAGGGAGAAGTCGAAGTATCCGCAGACGAGCGGAAACAGCGCCGCGACCGCGATGAGCGCGATCACCGCCTGGCTGCCCAGGATGACGTTCACGTTGTTGATCGTGGGGAACGCCTTCGACGAGAGGGGGAAGAAGGCGAAGAAGACGAAGACGAGCACCGTCAGGAGCGGCAGCGCGTAGGCCTCGAGCAGCTTGAGCCAGGGCGACTGGCGCGGCACCGCGATCGACACGGTGTTCGTCTGAGGGGTACTGGAATCGGTCATTGCTGCGTCTCCGTAGTCGCATCGGGAATGGTCTTCTCGCGCAGCACCAGGCTGGTGAGCTCGTCGACGTCGAGATCGCCCGCGATGACCTCGTCCGAGATCCTGCCCCGGCTCAGCACCAGGGCGCGATCGCAGAGCGCGTGGATCTCGCTGAGGTCGCTCGAGGCGACGATGACGGTGCAGCCGTCTGCGGCCGCGCGGCGGATGATGTCGTAGATGTCGGCGCGGCTCATCACGTCCACGCCCTGCGTGGGCTCGTCGAGCAGCAGCAGCTTGGGCCGCCGCTGCATCCACCGCGAGAGCACGACCTTCTGCTGGTTGCCGCCCGACATCGAGGAGAAGAGCGCGTCCGGGCCTGCGACCTTGACGCCGAACGACTCGATCAGCCCCGTAGCCGTGCGGCGCTCCCGACCCCGGGGCATGACTCCCCCGGTCCAGTTCTCCTGGTAGGTCGCGACGGCGATGTTCTCGGAGACGGACAGGTCGGGGAAGGCCGCCTCGGCGCCGCGATCCTCGGGAACGAGCGCGACGCCCGCCTCCATCGCCTCGCCGATGTCGCGGGGCGCGAAGGGACGGCCCTCGAACTCCATGGTGCCCCGCTCGGGCTGGTGCTCGCCGAAGAGGATCTTGAGCACGCTGGAGCGGCCGGAGCCGACGAGGCCCGTGAGGCCGAGGATCTCGCCGCGATGGGCGGTGAAGTCGATGCCGCGGACGGGGCCGCCGGCGAGGCCCGAGACGGAGAACACCGGATCGCGCTCCGCGTGGGATGCCTCCCCGGTCGGGCGCAGCGCCTTGACAAGGCCTCCGGCCATGATCTCGATCAGCTCGTCCTCCGAGGGCGTGCGGTCGACGATGGTGCCGGCGACACGGCCGTCGCGGTAGACCGTGAAGTCGTCGGCGACGGCGATCACCTCGCGCAGACGGTGGCTCACGATGACGACGGTCTGGCCGAGCGCGGCGCGGCGGCGCACCCGCTCGAGCAGCAGCTCGGACTCGTGGGCGGCCAGCCGGGCCGTCGGCTCGTCGAGCACCAGCACGCGCCGACTGCCCTCGCCCTGATCCTGCAGGGCCCTGGCGATCGCCACCATGGTCTGATCCGACGGGCGCAGCCGGCCGACCGGGGTCTGCGGGTCGAGGGCCAGCTCGTACTCGGCGAGCAGCTCCGCGACGCGCCTGCGCAGGCCGCGCCAGTCGATCCCGCCGCCGCGGCGAGGGTAGCCGCTGCCGAGCGCGAAGTTCTCCTCGATCGAGAGCTCGTCGAACAGGCCCAGGTCCTGGTGCACGAATCTGAGGCCGGCCTCCTGCGCCGTCGCGGGCGAATAGCCCTGCAGGTCGAGGTCGCGCCCGAGCACCTCCAGCTCGCCCTGGTCGGCGGTGTAGACGCCGGCGAGGATCTTGATCGTCGTGCTCTTGCCCGAGCCGTTGCCCCCGAGCAGCGCGTGCACGGTGCCGGGACGGACGGTGAGCGACACCTCGTTGAGCGCTCGGGTGCCCGCGAAGCTCTTGCTCAGCCGCTCGATGCGCAGGGCGGCGCCCTGGGACGACGGGCTCTCGCTCGCCGCCCCAGGGGTGCCGCTCGGGGTCTCGGTCACCTACTTGCCCCAGGACTCGAGGAACTTCGCGCGGAAGTCGGTCGAGCCCTCGTAGCCGCCCGAGGCGGGGAGGTTGTGGTCGGCGTCGATGACCTGGATCGACTGGCCGATGTACGCGGCCTCCTGCCCGTTGCGGATGCGGATCGCCGTGTCGATCGAGCCCCAGGCCTCCCAGGAGGTCGCCAGCGCGACGGTGGCGGTGATGCCCGGCTGGCCCTCGCGGATCATGTCGATCGCGCCGTCGCTGCCGAAGGCGCCGATGGTGATCAGCTGGTCGGCGAAGCCGGCCTGCTCGATGGCGGCCGCGAGACCCGTCACCAGGTATCCGTCGGTCGGCACGATGAGCGTGTTCGCGTCGGGGTTGGCGAGCAGCGCGCTCGTCACCTTCTGCAGGTACGAGTTGTCGGCCGTCTCGGGGTCTGAGATGTCGACCACCTCGAGCACCTCGCCGCCGCCGAGCTTCTCCAGCTGCCCCTCGAAGCTCTCGGTGATCCAGGGGCCCCACACGTTGGTGGTGCTGTTGATCACGACGGCCTTCACGTCGCCGTCGGTCTTGCCGTAGGCGTAGTCGGCCATGAGCCCGCCGAAGGTGTAGAAGAACGGGGGCATGTCGGGCAGCCAGAGGCGCTCGGAGTCCCAGATCTTGGGATCGCAGTCGTCGACGCCGCCGCCGCCGATGATCGTGACGCCGGCGTCCTTCGCCTCCTGGAAGGCCGCCGCGGCCGCGCCGCAGCCGATGCCGACCGGCACGAGCACGTCTGCGCCGCCCGCGATCGCCTGGCGGATCGCGGTGGCGAAGCCCTCGGGGTTCAGCTTGCCGTCGACGAGCTGGGCGTTCCACCCGGCGGCCTCTGCCGCCTCGAGCATGGCCGCGGCCGGCGCGGCGCAGGTCGGGTTCTGCTCACCGCACGACATGACGAAGAAGTCGAGGCCGTCCTCCACCTCGGTGGGCTCGAGATCGCTCAGATCCGAGCCGACGCCGGTGAACGCCCGATCGAGCGCCTCCTGCGCCGCCGCGCTGATCTCGCCGCCGGTCTCGCCGGTGCCGCCGGTGCCCGTCTCCGCCGGCGCCTCGCTGCAGCCGGAGAGCACGAGCGCGGCCAATGCCAACGCCGCGATGGACGTCACTGCCTGTGCCTTGATCACTGATTACCTCCTGGTATCGGCGGCAGCACGGCGATCGGTTCGGCTGCGCTGCCGCAAGGCCGCCGCGCGGCGGCCGTGCTCCTATCAAAGACGCAGCGGCGGCCGGCTGCCAGCGCAGCGCGTCAATGACAGCCATCGACGGCACGGATGAGTGCGCTCCGCGCCGCCGCGATGCCAGCCATCGGCGCCGGCGGTGCGCGGCGCGCGCTCGGCGGTCTAGCGTGGCGTCATGACTGAGACGACGCCATCGGCTGCCGAACTCTTCTCGCTGCGGGGAACCGTCGCGCTCGTCACCGGTGCCACCTCGGGGCTCGGCCTCGCCGTCGCCCGGCTGCTGGCCTCGGCCGGCGCGCGCACCGTGCTGAGCGGCCTCGCCGCCGA
>CALMSE010000342.1 GCA_937872275.1 uncultured Leucobacter sp.
CGCTGTCGCCCGCGCCGCGCTGGCGCGGGCAGACGCGCTCGGCCGGGGTCGCGCCGCCTACGCGCTGCAGGCCGCGATCGCGGAATGCCATGCGATGGCGGTCTCCGTCGACGAGACGGACTGGGATCGCATCGTCGTGCTGTACGAGGCGCTCGGCCGCATCGCACCCTCGCCCGTGGTCGAGCTGAACCGCGCCGCCGCGGTCGCGATGGCGACGGGGCCCGCCTCCGCGCTGCGCATCGTCGACGGGCTGGCCGCCTCGGGGGCGCTGCGCGGCTACCACCTGCTGCCCGCCACCCGGGGCGAACTGCTGCTCCGCCTCGGTCGGACGCAGGAGGCGCGCGGAGCCTTCGCCGAGGCGGCGGCCCTCGCCGCGAACGACCGCGAGCGGGCGCTGCTCGAGGCGAAGGCCGCGGGAAGCCTAGAGTGAGAGGGAAGGCCATCGGGCCTCGGAGCAGACAGGAGACACCGTGACCGGCACGCATGAGCACCTCTTCATCCGCGACATGAAGGTCGTCAACGACGACCTCGACAACGAGGGCCCCGCCATCGGCGAGATCCGCCCCGCGAACATCAGCGATCCCTTCGGCCTCATGCGCGCGGCGGACGTGCCCGGGGCGCCGGTGCACATGGCCTACAGCTGGATCGGCTCCACGAGCGACCGCGTGCACTGGGTGAACGAGCATGTGCACGACTACGACGAGGTCCTGATGTGGATGGGCAGCGACCCGGCGAACCCGCACGACCTCGGCGGCGAGATCTCCATCGATCTCGAGGGCGAGAACTACCGCGTGACGACCACCGGCTCCCTCTACATCCCCGCCGGCATGCGGCACTGCCCGCTCGACTTCATCCGGGTGGATCGCCCGTTCCAGTTCATCGCGATGTCGATGGGCGGGTCCTACGGCTCGGTGGGCAACTCCTGAGACTTCCGGGCTCTCCTGGGGGCGAATCATCGCGAAACGGCGTCAGGCCCCCGTAACCCCCTCGACATCCGCCTGACGCACGGCGAGCTGGGCGAAGTCGAAGACCCGCTCCAACGCCTCGCGGAACTCCTCCACCGTGATGTTGCCGCTCACCCGCTGCAGCACGAGTCCGTCCATGCTGCCGAACAGCGCGCGCCGGGTGGCCGCGTCGATGCCGACGATCCCCGCGCTCTGCAGGGAGGCGTCGAGCGCGGACTCGTACTGCTCGTAGAGGCGGCGGATCGCCCCGCCGAGCTCGGGCTTGCGCCGCGCCTCGAGGATCATCTCGTACTGGAAGGCCTGCAGTTCGACTTCGTCGGCCAGCGATTCCAGCAGCTGGGTGAAGAACGAATGCGGCGAGGTGGCGAACTCGTCGAAGTGCGTCGTGCTGATGGATCTCTCGACGGTCCACTCCAGGGCGGCCTCGATCAGCGACTCCCGGTTGCCGAAGTAGTGCGCGATCAGCGTGTTGTTCACCCCGGCGCGCGCCCCGACCGCGCGGAAGGTGAGGCCGCGCAGACCGGATTCCGCCACGATCTGCACGGTCGCCCGGAGGATCGCCTCCCGACCGGAGCCGTGCGGGGGACGAGGAGTTGCAGCCATGCTTCCAGTCTAGGAGGGGCGCGGTCGGCGACGACCGCCGCGCCCCTCCCGGACGACTCGCTACGACTCGACGACGTCGCTGAAGTCGACGCGCCGACGCCGCCCCGCGAGCACCGCGCCGATCACGGCCAGCGCGGGGATCAGCAGCAGCAGCAGCCAGGGGACCGCGCCGCCGCCGACGTACTCGTAGTTGATCAGCACGAGGATCAGCACCCCCAGCGTGCCGAGGCCGGCCACGACGGGGGCGACGACCGTGGTCCAGACTCCGGCCGGGCCGTTCTCACGGCGGCGGAAGAACGCGATGACCGCGATCGAGACGATGGTGAGCACCACGATGAAGCCCGTGGTGCCGACGCCCAGCATCCAGGAGTACAGGGTGAACGGATCCACGCCCGCGAGGAGGAACACCGCCAGGAGGGCGATGATGACCACCGCGACGCCGACGGCCGCGATCCGCGGCGCCTTGCGCGCGTTCACCCCGCTCAGGGCCCGATGGACGAGGCCGGCCCGTGACAGCGAGAACACGTAGCGGCTGAACACGTTCTGCACCGCGATCATCATCGCGACGAAGCTGACCACCACGAGGATGCTCAGCACGGTCGCGAACCAGTCGCCGACCGCGACGGCTGCGAGCTCGTAGATGAAGGCGTCCGGGTTCGCCGCCGCCGTCTCGGCGATGGCGTCGTTGCCGATCGCCGCCGAGATGGCCCAGGTGGAGATCGCGTAGAGCAGGGCGATCACCGTGATGACCAGGTAGAGCGCCCTCGGGATCGTGCGCTCGGGGTTCCGGGCCTCCTCGCTGAACACGGTGGGCGCCTCGAACATCGTGAACATCGCGAAGGTGAAGAGGAAGGCGATGCCGATGCCCGGGCCGATCGCGCCGTCGAGCATGACCGCCGGGCTCGCGAAGTCGCCGGGCGGGGTGTGCGCGACGATGCCGATGACGAGCACGGCGATGCAGACCACCTCGAGGGCGAGCAGCACCCCGAGCACCGACATGCTCACCCCGACACCGCGGATCACGAGGAACGCGGCGACGGCGACGCCGACGACCGACCACAGCAGCGCGGGCACCTGGATGCCCCACCCCGCGAAGAGTCCCTCCGCGAAGAGGCCGAACAGCGACCACAGGCCGACCGAGAGCCCGATGTAGGTGGCGATCACGATTCCCGCGGCGATCCCCGCGGCGACGTTGCCGAGGCCGCGCGAGACGAGCACCACGAAACCGCCGGCGTTCCGGATGCGACGGCTCATCCGCAGATAGCCGATCGCGAAGACCGCGATCAGCAGGGCGCCCGCGAGCACGACGAGCGGTGCCCCCGGGCCGACGCCCGCGAAGATGAGCGGCGTCGCTCCGACGAGCGCCCCGATGGGCGCCGCAGCCGCGAAGACGAAGAAGGCCACCGAGAGGACTCCGAGCTTGTCCTTCGCGAGCCGGGGCCGGGCCTCCGTCGTCTCCCCCGCCGTGGTCGTCGTCTCGATCATGATCCTTCGCTCCCTGTCTCGATGCCGAGCCGTTCGGCCGCGTTGGCGGCCCGCATCCCGCTCTGGATCGCGCCGTCGAAGAAGCCGCCCCAGCCGTCCGCGTAGTCGGAGCCGGCGAACAGCAGTCGACCGTGGGCGCGCTGGAACTCGGGCAGCGCCGTGGTGAGGTAGCCGGGACGGTGCATCGGCCAGGTCTCGCCCGAGAACTCGTCGGCGACCCAGTCGTGGGAGGCGATGTCGACGACCTCGGTCTCCGGTCTGAAGACGCGCAACATCTCCTGCACGCGGTCGTGGTCCTCCGCGGCGATCGCCCCGGCATCGGGGCCGAAGCCGATGATGACGGTGTCGCCGTCGACGTGGTACTCCGACTGGAAGAAGGTCAGCGGCCAGTCCCGGTCTCCGAAGGCGACGTAGTGAGGGTGGGTGCCTCGCACCCGGATCCACAGCTTCGCGCCGAGCCCGAGCTGCCCCCGCGCCGCCGCGTCCGTCAGCACCCGCGGCAGCGCCGGCTCGAACGCGATGCGGTCGAGGGCGTGCAGGGGGGCCGTCACGACGACCGCATCGGCCGTGAGCTCCGCGCCGTCCTCCAGCACGACGCGGGCCGGCCGCGTCTCGTCGCCCCGGTCGATCGAGGCGACGACGGAGCCGAAACGGATGTCGAGCCCTGCGGCCATGGCCTCGGCCAGTCGCCGGGTGCCGCCCTCGATCTTGTAGGTGGCGCAGGCCTCGAACATGATGCGCCAGTCGCCCTCGGTCATCGCGGCCCACCGCAGCGCCTGCGTGTACGCCCCGTCGCGCGCGGAGCCGTTGAAGTTGAGGGTCCAGAAGGCTTCGAGCAGTTGCTGCTGGGAGGCGTCGAGACCGAGGCCGTCGATGACCTCGCCGAGGGTCAGCGCGTCGAGTTCGGCGGGGATCCGTGCGTCGGTGGCGCGGAACGGCAGCGGGAAGCGATCCCTCGCCCCGGCGAGCAGCTTCCGATTCGGCTCGTCCATCGCCTCGAGCAGTTCTCCGGGCGCACCCGAGACGAGGCCGTCGGCGCCGAACCAGTACGCGGCCTCCGGCTCGGGGCTCGGCACCAGACCGATGCCGTAGCGCTCGAGCTCCGCCCACACGTAGGGCTGGCTCCAGTGCACCCAGGTGCCGCCGATCTCGAGGTCGAGGCCGAGGCGGTGGTCGAGCCAGGTGCGGCCGCCGACGCGGTCGCGCGCCTCGAGCACGACGACCTCGTGACCGCGGACGCGCAGCTCCCGAGCGGCAGAGAGGCCGGCGAAGCCGGCGCCGACGACGAGCGCTCTCATGCGCCGGCCCCGCTGTAGACGAAGAACTTCGAGGCGTCCTCGAGCACCGTCCAGCGCATCTCGGTGCCCGCGTTGTATGAGATCGAATCGCCCGCGGCGAGCTCCACGGTCTCGCCGCCGATGAACTCGATGCGCAGCCTCCCCGTCAGCAGGTGGAAGGTCTCGTCGAACGCGGCGGTCAGCGGGAAGGGCTCGGGCGCCTCCTCAGTGGTGACGAACCAGTAGCCGGCCGAGAGCCCGGGCCGTTCGGCCGAGCCGAACTCGCGCAGCCACTGCAGGGTGCCGAGCTCGAAGGGACCGGCCGCTGCGGCGTCCCGCGTCGCGACGAAATGGGTGGCGTGATCTGACATGCTCTTCTCTCCTTTGAGTTCTCTCGTCCACCGCGAAGTCCACTGCGAACGAGCTTGACTAAGCAAGTGCTTAGCAACGCTAGATCGCGATCGCTCGGATGTCAAGCATTTGCTGAGTATGGGTTCCAGGCGCGAACCCCGGTGCCGGATCCCGGGCGTCTGCGCCGCGGGTTTCGCCGTCCCCAAGCCGCTTCGAACTGGGATTCCGCTGATTTCCCGCGGGATCTGGGGATACCCCGTTTCGGCCCCTCGCAGTGCCGCAGCATAGGGTCATGGACACCCCAGCAGCACTCACCGCCCCCGCATCGAAGCCGCTCCGCGCACCGGTCGCACCCGCACCCGTAGGTCCCCCGTCGCACCGCCGGGCCGACTCCCCGACCGGTCGCCCGCCGGCGCCGACGAGGATCGACGACGGCCGAGAGCCCGTGGTCATCCGCTGCGCGACCACGGCCGACTTCCTCGCCGCACTCCCCTTCATCACCGGCTTCACCGCCGAGAACAGCCTCTTCCTCGTCTTCTTCCGGGGTCGCCGCGCGGGCACCGTCGCGCGGATCGATCTTCCGCAGGCGCAGACCCGGGAGACCGCTGGGCCGTTGCTCGACGCGATCTTCCGCATCCTGCGCGAGACCGGAGGGGGCGCCGCGGGGCCGGCGATCGTCATCACCAGCGGGCAGGGCTTCGCCGAGAGCCGCGGTACGCCGTGGTCGTGGCTCGCCAAGCGGTTGCTGCGCCGTTTCCGGAGCCAGGGCTGGCCGCTGCGCGAACTCGCGGTCGTCGCCCCCGACGGCTGGGCGGGCATGCTGGGCGATCGAGCCGGCGAACGACGGGATCTCTCCGAGATCACCTCGAATCCGGTCGCCGCCGAGGCCGCCGCTGTCGCGCCCGCACCCGAGTCCCTCGACGAGTTCGGCCGACTGCCGGATCCCGACCCGGGGCGCGCAGCCGAGGTCGCCTCGCAGCTCGCCGCGCTCGATCGCCGCAAGCACGAGCGACGCATTCGCATGGCCACCACCATCGGCCGCGGCACCGCCCACGGCGACACCGCGGCCGTCGACCGTGACGCCGCATCGCAGACCCCGCTCCGGCTGCACGGCGCCGCCCGAGTGGCCGAGGCGTGCTTCGCCAAGGGCGACGCGCCTCCCGAACCCCGTCTCTGCGCGCGGCTCGCCCACGCTGCGGAGGATCCGGGCCTCTGGCTGGTGCTCGCGCTCACCGCGCTGACCCGCGCCGGCTTCGTCATCGCCCTCGCCGAGGATCGCGTGCTGGGGCGGCTCGTCGGCCTGCCGGTCGAGGCGGAAGAGGCCGATGGGCTCGACGAGGCCGGCAGCGGCATCGACGCCGAGGACGCTGTGGATCTGAGCATCGAGGGCGTGCTGTTCGCGGCATCGCACGATGCTCCCGACCCCGCGAGGCTGCGCGCGGTGACCGCGGTGCTGAGCGATGCCGCCGCCCACGCGCCCGCGCCGAGACGCCCGGGGATTCTCGCGCTGCTGGCGTGGGCCTGGTGGATGAGGGGCATGCCGACGGTCTCGCAACGCCTCGTGGAGCAGGCCCTCACGGTCGATCGCGAGCATGCGCTGGCGCGGATGGTCGGGCGCCTGAGCCGGGTCACTCCGCCCTGGCAGGTGCGGGGGCTCCGCGACGCGATGCGCGACGCGCACGACGGGAAGGATGCCTGATGCCGGATCCGACCTCGCTGATCGGCATCGGCCTCTCGTCCGGTTGCACCTGCACACGGACCACGAAACTGCACGCCTGTTCCGAGGGGTCGGCTCCCCTGCCCGCCGCCGGCCTCGCGATCTCGTGCTCTCTGCGCGGCTGCGACGCGGTGCAGTGCGCGGCGGCGTCCGCCGTGATCGAAAGTCGGCCCTGCGCGTCTGCACGGTCTCCGGCGACCGCACGGAGACACTGCTCAGCCCGGCGACTCAGCCCGGCTGCTCAGCCCCGCCGCTTCGCCAGGGCCGTGGCCGTCTCCGCGGTCAGCACTTCGAGCACCCGGTCGAGCACGGCCCCGCCCTCCGGCCCGTCGAGCGGAGCGGGCAGGGTGAAGCGGATCGCCGTCTGCGCGAGCGTCGGAGAGATGCCCATGGCCAGCAGCACGGGCGAGGGCTCGTCACGGCCCGCGGCGCAGGCCGACCCCGAGGAGGCCGCGACGCCTGCCGCATCGAGCGCGACGAGCAGAGACTCGCCGCTCACCGCGCGCACCACGAAGGAGGCGTGCCCGGGCAGCCGCTCCTCGGGGTGGCCGGTCAGCATCGCCCCCGGAACTTCCCCGAGCACACGGCGGATGAGCTCGTCACGGCTGCGCACGAGCGCGAGCGCGCGGGTGCCGATGCCCTCGACAGCCGCCTCCACGGCGGCGGCGAAGCCCGCGATCGCCGGCACGTTCTCCGTGCCCGAGCGCGCGCCGCCCTCCTGCACCGCCGCCGCCAGGTTCAGCGAACTGAAGTCCGGGTTGGAGGGG
>CALMSE010000343.1 GCA_937872275.1 uncultured Leucobacter sp.
CCGGGTGATCCTGGCCGCGGAAGAAGTGGTTGAAGCCGACCTCGTAGAGCGAGGCCGCCGACGCGTAGGTGGAGATGTGGCCGCCCACGCCGATGCCCGGGCGCTGCGAGCGGTGCACGGTGACCGCGGCGTTCCAGCGGATCCAGCGGCGATAGCTGCGCTCGAGCTCCTCGTCCCCGGGGAACTCGGGCTCGTCGGCCGAGGCGATCGTGTTGATGTAGTCGGTCGTGGGCACCTGCGGCACGCCGAGGTGGCGCTTCCGGGAGTGAGCCAGGAGGCTCGTCATGATCTCGCGACCGCGAGCGGCCCCGCGTGCGTCGACGACCTCGTCGAGCGACTCGACCCACTCCGCGGTCTCCGCGGGGTCGATGTCGGGACGATCCGACGCGTACGGATCCTCTGTGTTCACAGCCATTGTCTTGCTCCTTCGACCGGACTTCGCGGAGTCGCCGGGATTTGGCGTCGCGATGCGGCGCGCAGGTGGGTGCGCCGTCTTCCAGACTAGCGAATGGCAACGACAGCTACACGAATACGCGGCGATTCCGTGTCGATGATCCACAAAACGGCGCGGTTCGTTCCATTAGGCTGGATCGGTACGGTCACATTCGAATCAGGCGCCGCGCGGCGTCGGGAAGGAGCACCATGGTGCTTCAGGCAGGCGCGGTCGCGCCCGATTTCACCCTCTCCGATCAGAACGGCGAAGAGCTCACCCTCTCGGAGCTCGTCTCCGAGTCGCCGGTGGCCCTCGTGTTCTTCCCGCTGGCGTTCTCGGGGCTCTGCACCGGCGAGCTGTGCGAGCTGCGCGACAACCTCGCGATCTTCGACGACGCCAAGGTGCGTCTCGTGGGCGTCTCGGTCGACTCGGTCTTCGCGCTGAAGGCCTGGGCGTCGCAGGAGGGCTACGAGTTCTCGATCCTCTCCGACTTCTGGCCGCACGGCGCGGTGGCCCGCGAGTACGGCGCCTTCGTCGAGGAGCGCGGCATCGCCACGCGTGCCACCGTGATCGTCGGCGAGGGGCTGAAGGTGCTCGCCTCCTTCGAGACCTCCCCGGGCGAGCCCCGGGACTTCGCCGCCTATCGCGAGGTCGTCGCGGCGCTCTAGCGATCGATGCGGCGGATCGGCGCGCGCGGATCCGATTTCCTCCCGCCGCGCGGCTGCCCCTAGGCTGGGGGAGCCCGCGCGGCGGGTGCGCGCCTGTAGCTCAGTCGGTTAGAGCGCCACGCTTACACCGTGGATGTCGGGGGTTCGAGTCCCTCCGGGCGCACGTTCGGCGAGCGCCTCCGAGCGCGTCCCGGTTCCCCGGGCCGATCACACCCGGCAGATCAGCTCGCCGTGAGGGATGGAGATCCACCCGTCCTCGTCCGCCGCCCAGTCGGTCCAGGCCGCAGCGACCTCCCGGAGCTCGGCGGCCGTCGCGCGGCCGGAATCGACGAGCTGGCGGGCGATCGCGGAGTCGACGATGCGGTCGGCCCACATGCCGCCCCACTCGGCGCGGTCGGCCGGCGTCGCGTAGCACCAGGTGCTCGAGGTGGCGGTGATGTCGGTGAGGCCCGCGGCGTGCGCCCACGAGAGCAGGCGCCTCCCGGCGTCGGGCTCGCCGCCGTTCTCCCGAGCGGCCGCCCGGTAGAGGTCGAGCCAGGCGTCGAGCCCGGGCAGCCGCGGCCACCAGCAGAAGCCGCTGTAGTCGGCATCGCGCACCGCGACGACTCCTCCCGGCCTGGTGACGCGGGCCAGCTCGCGGAGCGCGCGCACCGGATCCGCGACGTGCTGCAGCACCTGGTGCGCATGCGTCACGTCGAAGCTCGCGTCCGCGAACTCGAGGGCGTGGACGTCGGCGACGGCGAACTCGATGTTGGACACGCCTCGTGCGGCCGCCGTCGCCCGGGTGATCCCGAGCTCCTCCGGACCGATCTCGGTCGCGGTGACCCGGGCCACGATCCCGGCGAGATCCGCGGTGATCGTCCCGGGGCCGGCGCCGACGTCGAGCAGATGATCGGTGGGCTTCAGCAGCGGGAGCAGATGGGCGGCGGAGCTCTGCGCGGTGCGAGAGCGATGGGATCGCAGCACGGATTCGTGATGGCCGTGGGTGTAAGTCGTCATGAGCGCTCCTCGGGCTCGGGCATCGGGCATTCCGACTCCCAGCCTCCGGCATCCGCCCGTCGCCCGGAAGACCGTAGTATTCCTAGGAGTCCGGCACCCACCCAGAGGCCGCCGGTAGCGAAAGGAGTCGCCCGCGTGTCGAACGAGCTCGGTGATTTCCTTCGGGCGCGACGGGCGGACGCGGGTCTCGAGCCTCCGTCCGCGACGGGCGTCGGCCGGCGGCGCCTCCCGGGTCTGCGCCGGGAAGAGGTCGCCGCCGCATCGGGGATCAGCGTCGACTACTACGCGCGGCTCGAGCAGGGGCGCGAGACCCACCCGAGCGACGCCGTACTGGACGCGCTCGCCCGCGTGCTCCGGCTGCAGCCCGATGCGCGGGAGCATCTCACCCGCCTGCGCGACGCGCCGGCGTCGCGACCGACGGGCGGGACGGACGCGACGGGCGCAGACGCCTCGCTCGCGGATCGGCTGGAGGCCCTGGTCGAGACGGTACGGCCGAGCCCGGCGTATGTCCTGGATCGGCTGAGCCGGATGATCGCGGCGAATCCCGAGGGGCTGGCCCTCTACGCGGGCTTCGCGGACCTCCCGCCCGAGCGGCGGATCACCTGCCGGTATCTGATGACCGATCCGCGCGCACGCGAGATCTTCGTCGAGTGGGAAGAGCTCGCGCGCGGCGCGGTCGCGCAGCTCCGGGCCGCCAACGCGGGGAACCTCCGGGACCGCGAGCTGCGAGCCCTCGTCGAGGAGCTGAGCGGGGCGAGCCCGCTGTTCGCGGAGTGGTGGAGCGGGCACATCGTCCAGCGGCGACGCTCCTCCGCCATCCATGTTCGGACGGCGGCGGGCGAGATCGTGCCCCGCCGCTACGAGGTCCTGCACCTTCCCGAGGACGGCCTCCGCATGACGCTCTGGCTCGCCGGCGGTTAGGGGCCGGGCCCCGATCCCGTTCGCGTCCCGGCTTCCCGCGCGACGCCGGGCCGGCTGCTGTACCGGGGGCCGGCCGCCCGGACCGCCCCTCCTGGATGTTCTCGGAGGATGCCGCCCCGCTCGCCGGCCCTTTGCGCACTGCGAGCCCGGAGCGGCAAGATTGAGGGTGGGTCGCGTCGCTTCGGCGCGGACGGGAGCTGTGCGCGGCGAAAGGGGAGGGCATGCCGGAAACCGAGGGAGGCACCGGGAGCGGAGGGGTCGACGAGGCCGCTCGATCCGCCCGGCCCGGTGCGAGCGAGCCGCATTCGACCCGTGGCGCGTACGTCACGAGCGGCGAGGAGTTCACCCGCGACACCAACTACATCGAGGATCGCATCGTCGCCGACCCGGTGGAGGTGCGCGCGCTGCCCGCGCCGCCGCCCTCCAAGGTCAGCTCGCTCGGCTACGGCCTGGGCGAGGGGGCGAAGGCCTGGCCTGTCGAACCGGGCCGCTATCGGCTCGTCGCCGCGAACGCCTGCCCCTGGGCGAACCGCACGGTCATCGTGCGCCGGCTGCTCGGCCTCGAGGACGCGATCTCGCTGGGCAGGCCGGGCCCCGTGCACGATGCGCGATCCTGGACCTTCGATCTCGGCGGCCAGGCCCAGAACGTCGGCGACCGCGACCCGGTGCTCGGCACCGAGCGGCTGCAGGAGAACTACTTCAAGCGCTTCCCCGGCTACCCGCGGGGCATCACCGTTCCCGCGATCGTCGATGTACCGAGCGGCGAGGTCGTCACGAACGACTACCCCCAGATCACACTCGACTTCTCGACGGAGTGGCGCGAGTTCCACCGCGACGGCGCCCCCGACCTGTTGCCCGAGCGCGTTCGGGACGAGATGTGGCCGATCATGACGCGGGTCTTCACCGAGGTGAACAACGGCGTCTACCGATGCGGCTTCGCGGGCGGTCAGGACGCCTACGATGCGGCCTACGCCCGGCTCTGGGAGGCGCTCGACTGGCTCGACGACCGACTCGCGACGAGGCGCTTCCTCTGCGGCGGCACCATCACCGAGGCCGACGTGCGGCTCTTCACGACCCTCGCGCGCTTCGACCCGGTGTACCACGGCCACTTCAAGACGAACCGCAACAAGCTCGATGAGATGGAGCACCTCTGGGGCTACGCGCGCGAGCTCTTCCAGACCCCCGGCTTCGGCGACACGATCGACTTCGTGCAGATCAAGCAGCACTACTACGTCACCCACGAGGACATCAACCCGACGCGGATCGTGCCGCTCGGCCCCGACCTCTCGAACTGGCTCGAACCCCACGGGCGCGAACGGCTCGGCGGCGAGCCCTTCGGCGACGGCACGCCGCCCGGGCCGGTGCGCGAGAGCGAACGGATCGCGGCCGGGCACAACCCGCTGTGGTGAGATAGGGGCGTGAGCGAGACGCGTGGAGGAGAGCGCCGGGAGGCGTCGATCCTGCACGTCGACATGGACTCGTTCTACGTCTCGGTCGAACTGCTCGATCGCCCCGAGCTGCGCGGCAGGACCACGGCCGTCGCCCACGACACGAGCCGCTCGGTGGTCTCCAGCGCCAGCTACGAGGCGCGCCGCTTCGGCGTGCGATCCGCCATGCCCGTCGCGCGGGCGAAGCAGCTCTGCCCGGGCCTCATCCTCATCGACCCCGACTTCACGAAGTACCGCGCCGCGTCCCGCGAGGTGATGGCGGTCTTCCACGAGTTCACGCCGCTCGTCGAACCGCTCAGCATCGACGAGGCGTTCCTCGACGTGGCGGGATCGATCCGGCTCTTCGGGTCGCCGGCGGAGATCGCGCGGCAGATCAGGCACCGCGTGCGCGAGCGCACCGCCCTGCCCGCCTCGATCGGCCTCGCCTCGACCAAGCACGTGGCGAAGCTCGCCTCGCAGCGGGCCAAGCCCGACGGCGTGCTCGAGATCCCGCCCGAGCGCACCCTCGAGTTCCTGCACGCGCTGCCGGTCGAGGCGATCTGGGGCGTCGGCGGCGCGACGGCCCGGGCCCTGCACGGCCGTGCGATCCGCACCGTCGCCGACCTCGCACGCGAACCGCTCGACAGCCTCCGCCGCATCGTGGGCGGCGCGAACGCCGAGCGCCTGCACCAGCTCGCGAACGGCCGCGACGCGCGCGCGGTCGAACCGGTGCGCATCGAGAAGAGCATCGGGCACGAGGAGACCTTCGCGGTGGACCGAGGCGACCGGGCCGGCATCGAAGCCGAGCTGCTGCGCCTCGCCACTCGCACGGGCGAGCGCCTGCGCGCCCGCGGCCTCGAGGCCCGCACGGTCGCGATCAAAGTGCGCTACGGCGACTTCGAGACGCTGTCGCGCTCGCGCACGCTGCCCGAGGCGACGAACGCGACGCGACGCATCTACCTCACCGCGCGCGAGCTCTTCGACGCGCTCGACGGCGGCAGCGGTCCGAGTCTCACGAGGGCCGTGCGCCTCATCGGCGTGCGCACCGAGCAGCTCGCCCCGGCCGGCAGCGATCCGGCCGGCCTCTGGAGCGACGACGACGGCTGGCGCGCACTCGACCAGACGGTCGACGAGGTGACCGGGCGATTCGGCCGCGAGGGGTTGACCTCTGCGCGCCTGCTGGCGAAGCGCGAGGACGTGGTGGATCCGCGCTCGCTCGAACCCCCGGCCTGATCGGGCCCCTCCTCGCGATCCGACCCGCCTCGGCCCGGCGCGCTCACTCGTCGGTGAGCATGCGCAGCAGGGAGTCGAGGATCGCCCCCAGCCAGTCGTAGACGAGCACCGTGCCGCGGGTCTCTTCGTCGCCGAGCAGGCGCGGATGGTCGGATTCGGCGTCGAGGCCGATGCGCGCGGCGATCGCGAGGCGGAGCGCGGTGAGCGTGCGCACCCAGGGGGTGAGGGTGTCCGCGGTGATGAGCGCGTCGACGATGCCGGAGTCGTCCTCGGCGTCCACGGGCGGGCGACCGAGGCCGAGCTCGCTCGTCACCTCGAGGGCGTCCTGCAGCTTGCGGTTCAGCAGCCCCTGCTCGGTGAGGCTGCGGAACTGCGCGGCGTCGTCGCCCGTCTCGTAGGCATCGGGGAACAGGCGGGCGAGCGCCGGATCGCCCGGGGGCTCGTGCGATCCGCCCACTTCGAGGCTCGCGAAGAGGGGATCCGGATCGAGCGCCGTGCGGCTGTGGCTCTGCAGCAGGTCGATGAGCTGCCCGGTGAGCTGATCGAGCAGGCGCGCCTCGTCGAGGTCGAGGCGCAGGCGCAGGGAGCCGTCGGGCAGCGGCAGCAGCCTCATGACCCGCCTCCCTGTCGCACGGTCGCCCACAGCCCGTAGCCGTGCAGCGCCTCGACGTGCAGCTCCATCGCCTCGCGGCCTCCCTCGGCGACGACCGCGCTGCCCTCGTGATGCACCCGGAGCATCAGCTCTTCGGCCCTGGCCCGGTCGAAGCCGAAGTGCTGCTGGAACACGAAGGTGACGTACGACATCAGGTTCACGGGGTCGTCCCACACCACGGTCTGCCACGGGCGCTCGCGTTCGATCGTCGGGTTATCCTGCCGCGCCGGGCGGGTCTCCGGTGCCGCCATCAACCCCACCCCAGCTCGTGGATGCGTTCCTCGGTGAGGCCGTAGAAGTGCGCGATCTCGTGCACCAGGGTGACCCGGATCTCGGCGGCGAGCTCCTGCATGTCGGCGCAGTGCTCCAGCAGGTTCTCGCGGAAGAGGATGATCCGATCCGGCTCCTCGCCGTAGCCGTAGACGCTGCGCTCGGCGAGCGAGAAGCCCTCGTAGACGCCGAGGATGTCGCTGCCGTCCTCGGGACGGTCCTCGACCAGGAAGATCACGTTGTCGAGCTCGGCCAGCATGTCGTCGTGCAGGCTGTCGAGGCCCTCGCCGACGAGGGTCTCGAACTCTTCGAGCGAGACGCTGAGCATGGTTTCACCCTATACGGGACGCCTCCGCTCCGGAGCGTCCCGCCTCGGCCCGTCCCGCGCACGTGCTCGGCCCGGCGGTCGCGCGCCGAGTTGGCTCCCCGGCGCCCGGATGGGATATGATCGTGGGGTTGCCTGCCGAGCTCCGGCCCGGAAGGTCAGCATGGTGGCTTTAGCTCAGTTGGTAGAGCACCGGCTTGTGGTGCCGGTGGTCGCGGGTTCAAGTCCCGTAAGCCACCC
>CALMSE010000344.1 GCA_937872275.1 uncultured Leucobacter sp.
GACCGCCCGGTCCGAGGCCCGCAGCAGCGCCATGATCCGCCCGCGCACCTGCCGGTCGCTGCCCTCGAAGGCGGCCTGCCGCGGCCGCTTCTCGGGCGCGTTGTCGGGGTAGCCCGCTCCGCGCCACTCGCACCACGCCGCCACCGGGCACTCGCCGCAGCGCGGCGCCCGCGCGGTGCAGACGACGGCACCGAGCTCCATCATCCCCGCGTTGAAGCCGCGCGCCTCGACGGGGTCCGCGGGCAGCAGAGCCGCCATGTCGTCGAGGTCGGACGCCCTGGGCATCCCCGCCGCCGCCCGGCCGTGCACGAGCCGCGCGATCACACGCCGCGTGTTCGTGTCGACCACGGGGTGGCGTTCGCCGTAGGCGAAGACGGCGACGGCCCGTGCCGTGTACGGGCCCACCCCGGTGAGGGCGAGCAGCGCCTCGACGTCGCGGGGCACGGCGTCGTCGTGATCCGCCGCGATCTCGGCCGCGGCCCGGTGCAGCCACAGCGCCCGGCGCGGGTAGCCGAGCCGGTCCCAGGCGCGCACGGCCTCGCCGGGCTCCTCCGCGGCGAGGGCGGAGGGCGACGGCCACCGCTCCATCCACTCGAGGAAGCGCGGCAGCACGCGATCCACCTGCGTCTGCTGCAGCATGAACTCCGAGACGAGCACGGCCCACGGCGAGGCCCCGCCCCGCCAGGGCAGCTCGCGGGCAGCGCGCGCGAACCAGGCGTTCACGGCTCGGGCGATGCCCCGGGATCCGCCGCTCGCCCCACTCGTCACCCGCCCAGTGTAGGACAGCGGCGGAGCGTAGACTTGAGGCCATGTCAGAGACCGTGCAGGATCAGCGCACCGTCGGTGCTCCGGTGGTGAGCCTCGCGATGCCCCGTATGCGGCGCGAGCGGGGCCGGCTGAAGAACGTGCCGGTCGACGGCCCGAAGCAGGTGCTGCTCGCGGCTCCCCGCGGCTACTGCGCGGGGGTGGATCGCGCCGTGGTCGCCGTCGAGAAGGCGCTCGACCGCTACGGCGCGCCCGTCTACGTGCGCAAGCAGATCGTGCACAACGTCCACGTCGTCAACACGCTCGAGAAGATGGGCGCGATCTTCGTCGAAGAGGTCGACGAGGTGCCCGAGGGCGCTCACGTGGTGTTCTCGGCGCACGGCGTCTCGCCCGCCGTCGTGCAGGCCGCGGCCGACCGCGGGCTGCAGGCGATCGATGCGACCTGCCCGCTCGTCACCAAGGTGCACCGGGAGGCCGTGCGCTTCGCGAAGCAGGACATGGAGATCCTGCTCATCGGCCACACCGGCCACGAGGAGGTCGAGGGCACGAGCGGCGAGGCGCCCGAGCACATCACCATCGTGAACTCGCCCGACGACGTCGACCTCCTCGAGGTGAAGGATCCGGAGCGGCTCGTCTGGCTCTCGCAGACCACCCTCTCGGTCGACGAGACGATGGAGACCGTGCGCCGGCTGCGCGAGCGCTTCCCCGCCCTGCAGGATCCGCCGAGCGACGACATCTGCTACGCCACGCAGAACCGGCAGGTCGCCATCAAGAAGATCGCGCCGCAGGCCGACCTCGTCATCGTGGTCGGCTCGTCGAACTCGTCGAACTCGGTGCGACTGAAGGAGGTCGCGCTCGAGTACGGGGCGAAGGCGGCGTATCGCGTCGACTTCGCGAGCGAGGTGCGCCAGGAATGGCTCGAGGGCGTGCGCACGATCGGCGTGACGAGCGGAGCCTCGGTGCCCGAGGTGCTCGTGCAGGAGCTGCTCGACGATCTCGCCGACGCCGGCTACGGCGACGTGCGGGCGAGCGTCACCGCCGAGGAGGACCTGGTGTTCTCGCTGCCCAAGGAGCTGCGGCAGGATGCCTCGGGCAAGCGCGACGAGCGCGCACTGGGAGGTCGCGTGCGCTGACGCGCCCGCTCGAGCGCATACCGACGCGCCCGCGGTCGAGCGCGCCGATGTTTCGTCGGCAGCGAACTTCCCATGCGACTCGCATCACGGTCGGGTAACGTCGAGGCGTGACCGATTCGACGATCCGCCCCCGGTTCCTCGGCGAAGGCGCCGCGACCGAGGCGAAGGTGCACCCGCTCACGGGGCCCATCGATCTCTCGCAGATCGACCTCTCGGCGATCGAGGGCCGTCGCGCGGTGCGCGAGGGGCTCACCCGCTTCCTCATGCCCTACAAGTTCGCGATCGACGAGGTCGTGACGAAGCTGCGCATCCTGCAGGAGGAGTTCACGCAGACGGGCGAGTACAACCCCATCGAGCACGTCTCGAGCCGTCTGAAAGACCCCGACAGCATCATCGAGAAGATGCAGCGCCGGGGCATCCCGCTCGAGACCGAGCGGGTGCGCGAGACGATCACCGACATCGCGGGGGTGCGCGTCGTCTGCTCCTTCGTCTCGGACGTCTACCGCGTCTTCGAACTGCTCACCGCGCACAGCGACATCACCGTCTACCAGGTGAAGGACTACATCGCGAAGCCCAAGGAGAACGGCTACCGCAGCCTGCACCTGCTGCTCGAGGTGCCGGTGTTCCTGTCGAGCGGGCCGGTGCAGACGATCGTCGAGGTGCAGATCCGCACGATCGCCATGGACTTCTGGGCGAGCCTCGAGCACAAGATCTACTACAAATACGATCGAGAGGTGCCCGAGGAGCTGATCGACGGCCTGCGCGACGCCGCCGACCAGGCGGGTCGACTCGACTCGACCATGGAGTGGCTGCACATCGCCATCCGCGGCGGCGATCGCGACACCCTCGTCAGGCGCAGCACCGACACCCTGTCGCGCGGGGGCGGATCGACCGCGCCCGCCCCGGGGTAGACGCCGCCTCAGGGCTCGCCCACGCGGGCGAGCAGCTCGGTGAGCAGCGCCTCGGCGA
>CALMSE010000345.1 GCA_937872275.1 uncultured Leucobacter sp.
CCGCCGCCCGCGCCCATGAGCGTGTGCAGCTCGTCGATGAAGGTGATGATCTTGCCGTCGGAGTCCTTGATCTCCTGCAGCACGGCCTTCATGCGCTCCTCGAACTCGCCGCGGTACTTCGCGCCGGCGATGAGCGCCGAGATGTCGAGCGAGATCAGCTCCTTGTCCTTGAGCGACTCGGCGACGTCGCCCGCGACGATGCGCTGGGCGAGGCCCTCGACGACGGCGGTCTTGCCGACGCCGGGCTCCCCGATGAGCACGGGGTTGTTCTTCGTGCGCCGGGTGAGCACCTGGCTCACGCGGCGGATCTCGCTGTCGCGTCCGATGACGGGATCGAGCTTGCCCGAGCGGGCGACCTCGGTGAGGTTCACGCCGAACTGCTCGAGGGCGCTCTCTCCGCCTTCCTCAGCGGCGGGCTGCCAATTCGCCTGCATGTCTTCCTCTCTTGATCCGTTTCCGTTGCGCAGCCCGTGGCTGCAAACTTGAGTGTGATTGACTCAAGTTTACTCCGAGAGCGGAATCCGCGCTAGACCCGGGGAGCGAAATATCCCGGATCGCGCAGGGTCGCCGGCGGACCCGGCCGGCTGCGACGCAGGCCGGCCCGGCGCCCAGGGTGGATCCGCGCTCCCTCAGCGGGAGAGGTCGACGCCGCCCGCTCCATCGGGGTCGGGCACCGCCTCGGCGCGGCCGGGACGGGCGGCGGCCGAGTCCGAGTGCTCCGCCGCGGAGGAGCACTCGGCCGCGCGCCGCTCGATCCGGGCACCCCACTGCCCGAATGCGATGCCGATCGGGATGAGGAGCAGCCAGGTGAGCATCCCCCACCCTGGGCTCACCAGGTAGGCGACAGGGATCGAGACCATGAACACCACGACCTTCACCAGGGCGTCCAGGCGCCCCACGCGCAGCAACTCGCGGGAGGGCTCGGCGACCAGCAGCCCCCGCGCCCGCCCCACCTCGAGCGTGATCGCATGCGTCAGGATCACTGCTGCCACGTTCGTCGCATAGAGCGCCACCGGCAGGGGGTAGTCCGCGATCTCGTTGTCGCTGATGCCCTGCGTGGTAAAGGGCACCAGAACCACGAGCCCCGCAGAGAGGAGGGACACGGTGATGACCGTCTGGTCGATGCCGTTGAAGCGGCTCATCATTTCGGTATGGCTGCGCCAGAACACCGCGATGACGACGAAGCTGATCGCGAAACCCATCAGAGCCGTGCCGAGGCCCGAGCCGAGCAGCGAGGAGAGGGTCGACCACGAGGCCGCGGGCGGCGGCTCGATGTTCACGACGAGCAGCGTGATGGCGAAGGCGTGGATCGCGTCGAAGAAGCCGAGCCCCCGACCGAACTCCGCGCCGTCGCGCCCGAACCGCCTCCTCGCCATCGCCGTTCCCCTCTCGCCCCTCTTCTCCCCGCGAGCCTACCGCGCGGGGGCGGGCGGGAAGGGCCGAACGCCGAGGGGACGCGAAAGCGCGAGGCGGGGCGGATCCGCTACAGCAGCCGCAGTTCCGCCTCGATCGCACGGGCGGTCCCGAGCAGCAGCGGCAGGTGGTGCTCGCGCAGCCGCTCCTTCGTCGTGCGGCTCGCGCTCGTCGAGAGGTTGATGGCGGCCGCCACCAGGCCGTCGCGACCGCGCACCGGGGCCGCGATCGACCGGAGGCCGGGCTCGAGCTCGCCGTCGACGAGCGCCCAGCCCTGATCCCGCACCCTCCCGACCTCGGCGGCGAGCGCCGCGGCGTCGGTGAGGGTGCGCTCCGTCAGCGCCCGCGGTTCGGCTTCGGCGAGCACCGCCGCCAGCTCGTCGGGCGACAACTGCGCGAGCAGCACGCGCCCCATGCTCGTCGCGAACGCGGGGAAGCTCGTGCCGATCGTGATGCCCACCGTCATGATGCGGCGCGTGGGCACGCGGGCGATGTAGACGATGTCGGGGCCCGCGAGCACCGCGGCCGAGACCGATTCGTCGACCTCCCGGGAGAGGCGCTCGAGGTGCGGCTGCATCACCTCGGGCAGCGATAGCGCCGAGAGGTAGCTGAAGCCCAGCTCGAGCACCTTCGGGGTCAGCGAGAAGCGGCGTCCGTCGCTGCGCACGTAGCCCAGCGCCTCGAGCGTGCGCAGGAAGCGGCGCGCGGCCGCGGGCGGGATGCCGGCCCGGCGGGCGGTATCGCTGAGGCTGAGCTCGGCGTGCTCGGCGTCGAAGGCGCGGATCACTGCGAGGCCGCGCGCGAGCGACTGCACGAAGTCGGCGCTGTCGCCTGGCCCGGGTACGCTCACCCCATCACCCTATCCGCGCGAGACGCGCGCCGTCTCGCCGAAAGCACCACCCGGGGCGAGAGCACCCGTCGGGGGCCATCCCCCACGGGTGCGCTCACCCCGGGGTGCGCTCAGCGGAGTTCAGCGAGCGGGCGCGAAGCTGTGCGCCGCCTTCACGGGCGCGACGGCATCCGAGGCGAGGAAGTCGAGCACCTCCCGGGCGCCCGCGGGGTCGGACACGGCGGTCGCCACGGCGCCGGCGAAGACCGTGTCGATGGCGCAGTCCGGCGGCAGCACGCCGAGGATGCGCACGCCGGGCTGCCCCACGAGCTCGCTGAGCTGCTGGAAGCCGAGGTCGACCTCGCCCTCGGCGAGGGCTCGGGCGACCGGGATGCCCGGTCGGGCCTGGACCAGTCGCTCCCCCAGCGTCTCGCCGAGGCCCCAGCCGTCGATCATCGCGACGAGGGCCGTGCCGCTCGGGCCGGTCGAGTAACCAATGCGATCGGCCGCGAGCAGCGCGGCGCGCATCCCGGCCGCGTCGACGAAGGCGAAGCCCCCGTCATGCGTCGCCGGTGCATCGAAACCGGAGGGCACCCCCGCCGCCACCTGCGACAGCACGAGCGGCGTGATCGACGCCGCATCGACGTGCCCGTCGGCGGCGAGCCGCTGCAGCGCGTCGACGGCGAGGAACACCAGGTCGAAGGGCTCGCCGGCGGCCACGCGCTTCGCGGCGTCCACGCCGCCGAGCGACTCCACGTCGATCGGCGAGAAGCCCGCGCCCGAAGCGGCGGAGTTCAGATCGGCCAGCACGTTGCGGGTGGCCATCGAGGAGACGGCCTTCACGAGACGCCCCTCACGCGGCGTCCTCGAAGGTCTCGGCATCGACCTCGGCCGCGGCACCGGGCGCGTAGCGGGGCCCCGACACCGTGGGAGTGTCGATGAGCTCGCCGGCTCGCTCCAGCAGTGCCGGGTCGATCGAGAGCGAGGCCGCGGCCTGGTTCTCGCGGAAGTGGTCGAGGCGAGTGGTCCCCGGGATCGGCACGACGTGCTCGCCCCGGGAGAGCACCCATGCGAGCGCGAGCTGCCCGGGCGTGCAGCCCGCCTCGGCGGCGAGCGCGCGCCACGCCGGCAGCAGCCGGGCGTTGGACGTCCAGTGGTCGGCCTGGAACCTCGGCATGTTCAGCCGGATGTCCTTCGGCGCCAGCTCCGACGGATCGTCGATGCCGTCGCTCAGGAAGCCGCGCGCGAGCGGCGAGAACGCGACCAGCGCCACACCCGACGAACGGGTGGCCTCGAGCATGCCGAGCTCGGCGTTGCGGCTCCACAGCGAGTACTCGTTCTGCACCGCCGCGATGGGTGCGACGGCCTGCGCCTCGCGCAGCCGCTGCACCGACACCTCGGAGAGGCCGATGGCGCCGATCTTGCCGGCCGTCACCATCTCGGCGAGCGCACCCGCGCTCTCGCCGATGGGCACCTGCTTGTCCCAGCGGTGCAGGTAGTAGAGGTCGATGTGCTCGACGCCGAGGCGTCCGAGCGAGGCGTCGACCTGCTCCTGCAGGGTCTCGGGGCGCCCGTCGATCCGCTTCACGCCGTCGACCATGGCCATGCCGCACTTGCTGGCGAGCACGACCTCGTCGCGCCGGCCGGCGATCGCCCGCCCGACCAGCTCCTCGTTGCGGCCTCCGCCGTAGAGCGTCGCCGTGTCGAGCATGCCGACGCCCTCGTCGAGCGCCCGGCGCAGGAAGGCCAGACCGTCTTCGGGAGTCGGCGGCACGCCGTAGGCGTGGCTCAGCGACATGCAGCCGAGGCCGATCCGGGGCAGCTTCATCGGCGATGCCGGCGTCGTCGGCGTCATCGGCCCAGCTGCTCCTCGAGCGCGCCGAGCACGCGGTAGCAGTCGATCACCTGGCGCAGCGACGAGTTCGGCTCACGACCCTCGCGGATCGCCGCGACGAACTCGCGATCCTGCAGCTCGATGCCGTTCATGCTGACCGCCACATTCGACACGTCGATCTGCTCGTCGTTGCCGGTGTAGAGGTCGTCGTACCGCGCGACGTAGGTCGCGGTGTCGCCGATGTAGCGGAAGAAGGTGCCGAACGGCCCCTCGTTGTTGAACGACAGCGACAGCGTGCAGATCGCCCCGGTCTCGCTCTTCAGCTGGATCGACATGTCCATGGCGATGCCGAGATCGGGATGGATCGGGCCCTGGATGGCATTCGCCTCCACGATCCTGCCCGCCTGGTAGGCGAAGAGGTCGACCGTGTGCGCGGCGTGGTGCCACAGCAGGTGGTCGGTCCAGGATCGGGGCTCGCCCTTCGCGTTCGTGTTCGTGCGGCGGAAGAAGTACGTCTGCACGTCCATCTGCTGCACGGTGAACTCGCCGGCCTCGATGCGGTCGTGCACGAGCTGGTGCGAGGGGTTGAAGCGGCGGGTGTGGCCGACCATCGCGACGAGCTTCGACGCCTCGGCGGCCTCGGCCGCGGCGAGGGTCGCCTCGGCATCGGCGAGGGAGTCGGCGAGCGGGATCTCCACCTGCACGTGCTTGCCCGCCGCGAGTGCGGCCTGCGTCTGCGAGGCGTGCAGGCCGGTCGGCGTCGCGAGGATCACCGCGTCGACGTCGTCGCGCTCGAGCACGGCGTCGAGCCCGACGACCGCGTTCGGCACGCCGTACTTCGCGGCGACGGCGTCCGCCTTCTCCTGCGAGGTGGCGCTCACCACCGTCACCACTGCGTCCTCGATCTCGGCGAGGCCGTCGAGATGCTTCATGCCGAAGGCGCCGTTGGCGCCGACGACTGCGACGCGAACCTTGTCGTTGCTCATCATTCAAGTCTCCTCAGGAGTGTCGGTCGGTGGGCTCCGCGGGCCCGGTGGCGGGCGAGGCGATTGCGCGGGTCGAGCCTATCGGGGCTCCGGATCACATGGGAGTGAGCCCGTCGGCATTCCGACAGGCTCACTCGCATGCACTCGGGGTCGGTCAGCCGGCCGCTCCGGCTCCGGCGAGCTCCGCCTCCGCGGCGGCGGGCGCCTCGACGGGCGCCTCATCGGACGCCCCCTCGGACTTCGCGAGGCGCGGTGCGGTCGGATTCGAGATCACGAGATGCCCCACCGCCGTGTTCGACGCCGGCACATGGTAGAAGCGGTGATCCACCTCGGGCGATCCGCCGCCGAACTGGTCGTCCATCGCGCCGCGGGCGATGAGCCAGTCGACCAGCTCGATGCCCTCGGAACCCGCCTCGTCGACGTACTCCAGGTGATCCCACTCGGTCAGGCCGAGCGGATCGGCGATCAGGTGATCCATGAACGCGTTGTCCCACTCCTCGTTGATGAGGCCGGCGCGCGGGCCCTGCAGCTGGTGGCTCATGCCGCCGGTGCCCCAGATCTGCACGTTGAGCTCGGGACCGTCCCACTTGTCGAGGGCGCGGCGCAGGGCCTTGCCGAGCTCGTAGCAGCGGCGTCCGGACGGGACCGGGTACTGCACGACGTTCACGGCCAGCGGGATGACCCGGACCGGCCACTCCTCATCGGGGCCGAGCTCGCCGTAGACGAGCGAGAGCGGAACGGTGAGGCCGTGATCCACCACCATCTCGTTGACGAGGGTGAGGTCGAAGTCGTCCTGGATCACCGACTGCGCGATGTGCGCGGCGAACTCCGGGTAGCCCTTCACATCGGGCACCGGGCGCGGGCCGTAGCCCTCGTCGGCGACCGGGTACTCGGCGCCCGTGCCGAGCACGAACGTCGGGATGAGCGAGGAGTCGAAGGCGGTGGCGTGGTCGTTGTAGACGAGGATCACGACGTCGGGCGTGTTCTCCTTGGCCCACTTGCGGGTCCACTCGTAGCCCGAGAAGACCTTCTTCCAGTACGGCTCCTCGGTCTTGCCGAGGTCCATCGCGGCGCCGATCGCGGGCACGTGCGAGGTGTACAGGGCGGAGGTGAACTTCGCGGGCGCGTCCGGGCGCATCGTCTCGGCCTTCTCACCGGGCGCGGGAGGGGTCCAGCCGTCGAGATCCTTCAGGCGGTTGCCCTCGGGGCGGCGCCCGCCGCCGATCATCATGTCGCGGTAGGCGGCCTCGGACATGCCCGTCATCGAGCCGGCCATCTGCTGGAAGCTCAGGCCGTGGGTGGCGCCGATCTTGCTGAGGAAGTAGATGTTGCCGCCCTCGGCCATCATGGCGTTGAGGTCCATGTCGAGCACGGCCTGGCGCTGCTTCGGCGACAGGGGCCACTCATCGAGGTAGGCCTCCTGGTCGGCGAGGAAGCGCTCGCGGTTCTCAGGTCTCATCAGCGACATCGAGAACTGGTTGAGGTGGTAGCCCTTGCGGGCCATTTCGGCATCGAAGATGATGGTGCCGGGGACATCCTTGTAGGGCTTGTCGAGTGACATGATTATGCTCCTTCGGGCCAGTAGAGGCGGGTGGGGTTGTCGACGAGAAGCCGCTGCTGCAGCTCCGCCGTCGTCGCGATCCGGGGGATGTAGTCGACCAGCAGGCCGTCGTCGGGCATGTGGTCCTTGAGGTTGGGGTGGGGCCAGTCGGTACCCCACAGGACGCGGTCGGGGAATTCCTCGACCACACGACGGGCGAACGGCACCACGTCGGTGTAGGCGCGCTGCTCGCCATCCAGGGCCCGGGGCCCGGTGACGGTCAGACGCTCGGGGCAGGAGACCTTGGTCCACACGTTCGGGTTCTCGCGCATGAAGCGCAGGAACAGCTCGAACTCGGGGCCGTTCGGGTCCTTGGTCACGTCGGGTCGGCCCATGTGGTCGACCACGACGTCGGTCGGGATCTGCGAGAAGAAGTCGTAGAGCTCGGGCAGATCCTCGGCCTCGAAGTAGATGACCACGTGCCAGCCGAGCGGCGCGACCTTCGCGACGATCTCCTCGAGCGAGTCCGTGGGGACGCGGTCGACGAGGCGCTTCACGAAGTTGAAGCGGACGCCGCGCACGCCGGCCTCGTGCAGTTCGGCGAGCTGCTGCTCGGTCACATCGCGGCGAACGGTCGCGACGCCGCGGGCCTTCCCGCCCGCGCGCTGCAGCGCGTCGACCAGCGCGCGGTTGTCGGCGCCGTGGCAGGTCGCCTGCACGATGACATTGCGCTCGAAGCCGAGGTGGTCGCGCAGGGCGAACAGCTGCTCGGCCGAGGCGTCGCAGGGGGTGTACTTGCGCTCCGGGGCGTAGGGGAACTCTGCGCCCGGGCCGAAGACGTGGCAGTGCGCATCGACGGCGCCGGCGGGCAGCCGGAAGGTCGGCGTGGCGGGTCCGTCGTACCAGTCGAGCCAGCCGGGCGACTTCTCGAAGCCGCCGGTGGTGGTGCCGTGGGGGGCGGTGTGCGCCATGATCAGTCCCCCACGTATTCCAGGCCGGCGGCCGCGAGCGGCTCGCGCATGCCGTAGATGTCGAGGCCGAGCTCGCCGTCGCGGAACCGCTGCCGCTTCGCGCCCTCGTTGTCCTCGCGCTTCTGGGCCGCATCGGCGACCGCGCCCGCGACCTCGCGCGGCACGACCACGACGCCGTCGACGTCGGCGACGACCACGTCGCCCGGGTTCACGAGCGCGTTCGCGACGACGACCGGCACGTTCACCGAGCCGAGCGTCGCCTTGACGGTGCCCTTCGCGCCGATGGCGCGAGCGAACACCGGGAAGCCCATCTCCTCGAGATCATCGACGTCGCGCACGCCGCCGTCGATGACGAGTCCCTTGCAGCCGCGCGACATCACCGAGGTGGCCAGCAGATCGCCGAAGAAGCCGTCCTCGCTCTCGGTGGTGCAGCCGGCGACGAGCACGTCGCCCTCCCGCACCTGCTCGGCCGCGACGTGGAACATCCAGTTGTCGCCGGGCTGCAGCAGCACGGTCACGGCCGTGCCGCAGAGCCTCGCGCCCGTGTAGACCGGGCGGATGTAGGGGCGCATGAGGCCGACGCGGCCCATGGCCTCGTGGATCGTCGCGACGCCGAACTGCGAGAGCCGGGCGACGTCCGCGGGATCGGCGCGCTCGATGTTCGTATGCACGATGCCGAGGTTGTTCAGACGCATGGTTCTCTCCTTCAGAGCCCGCGGGCGGTCAGGGCGCGGTCGAGGCGGGGGTAGATCCTGCGGGCGTTGCCCTCGAAGACCTGGACGCGCTCGGCGTCGCTCAGGTTCGGGGTCGCGTCGACGTAGCGCTTCGTGTCGTCGAAGTAGTGGCCGGTGCGCGGATCGATGTCGCGGACGGCGCCGATCATCTCGCTGGCGAACAGGATGTTCTCGGTGGGGATCACCTCGGTCAGCAGGTTGATGCCCGGCTGGTGGTAGACGCAGGTGTCGAAGAAGACGTTGTTCAGCAGGTGATCCTCGAGCTCGGGCTTGCCGAGCGCCATCGCGAGGCCGCGGAATCGGCCCCAGTGGTAGGGCACCGCGCCGCCGCCGTGCGGGATCACGAGCTTGAGGTCGGGGAAGTCGCGGAACAGGTCGCCCTTGAGCAGCTGCATGAAGGCGGTCGTGTCGGCGCCGAGGTAGTGGTCGCCGGTCGTGTGATGCACGTCGCCCTTGCAGGTGGTGCTGACGTGGATCATCGCGGGGATCTCGTACTCGACCATCTTCTCGTAGATGGGGTACCAGGATCGGTCGGTCAGCGCCGGCGCCGACCAGTTGCCGCCCGAGGGGTCGGGGTTGATGTTGACCGTGACGGCACCGAGTTCCTCGACGGCCCGGGTCAGCTCGGCGACGGTGGTCGCGGGGTCCACCCCCGGCGACTGCGGCAGCATGGCCCCCATCAGGAAGCGGTCGGGGAACAGCTCCGCCACCCGCGCCACCAGATCGTTGCAGATGCGGGCCCAGGTCTCGCTGACCGCGAGGTCGCCGATGTGGTGGGCCATGAACGAGGCCCGCGGGCTGAAGACCGTGACGTCGCTGCCGCGGTCGTTCATGAGGCGCAGCTGGTTGGCCTCGATGGTCTCGCGGATGTCGTCATCGGAGATGCGCAGCGCGGCGGGGTCGGGCGCCTCGCCCCTCCCCTCGGCGAAGGCGATCTGCAGATCGCGCCAGGCGCCGAGCTGGGCGGGTGCGGTCGTGTAATGGCCGTGGATGTCGATGATCAACGGGTGTCGTCCTTGTCACTGGGGAGCTGATGTGCCTCAATGCTAAGCCGGGGCGTTCATATAGTCGAATAGATACACAGAGCGCACCGCATAGATACAATCGATACATGTCGCTCGCCGATCTCAACCAGTTGCGCACCTTCGTGGCGCTCTACGAGCTGCGCAGCGTCACCGCCGTCGCCGAGCAGCTGCACGTCACCCAGCCGACCGTCAGCTACACGCTCCGGCGCCTCCGCGAGCGCTTCGGCGACGAGCTGTTCCGCCGCGAGGGGCACGACATGGTGCCGACCCCGAAGGCCGCCCAGCTCTTCGGCCCGCTGCACGAGGCGCTCGCCCAGATCGATGCGACCGTGAACGAGACGGACGTGTTCGAGCCCGCGGGCTTCCGGGGCGAGCTGATGCTCGGGCTCACCTCGATCGGCGAGCAGACGTTCCTCCCACCGGTCATGACCTCGCTCGCGCGCGAGAACTCCCGCCCGCACCTGAGGGTCGAGCGGCTCGACTCGGATCAGGTCGAGGAGGGGCTCGTCCGGGGCACGATCGACCTGGCGATCACCGTGTCGATGATCGACAGCCCCCGGCTGTGGCGCTCGCACGTGCGCTCCGTCGAGTACGTCGCCCTGTCCTCCCGCGACCACCCCCTGCCCGAGACCGGTCCGGACATGTTCGCGGATCGCCATTTCATGCGGGTCTCCGCGCGCGGCGGGCACGTCTTCCCACTGCAGACGCTCACCGATCACGGACTGCTGCCGCAGGTCGCCCTCTCGGTCGAGGAGTACGCGACGGTGCCGGCGGTGCTCGAGGCCACCGACCTCGTCGTGCTGCTGCCGCGGCACGTCGCCGAGGTGTTCACCCACTGGTTCCCCGGGCTGCAGATCTTCGACCTCCCCTGGCCCGGCTGGAGCACGCCGGTGTCGCTGTACACGCGACGCGAGGCCGCCCTGACCGCGGCGCAGCGCTGGTTCCGCACGCTCGTGCTGGAGGCCGTCGCGGAGCGCAGCGACGAGGGCTGAGGACCCCGCTCCCCGATCCCGTTCCTTCCCTCGCCGCCCTTCCCTCGCCGCCCCTCGCTCGCCGCCCCTTGCTCCTCGCCGCCCCTGATCTCGTCTGCCCCCTCGATCCTGATCTCGATCTCGATCTCGATCTCGATCTCGATCCACACGACTTGCGTCATTGCACACGAGATATCCGCGACAACTCGTGCGAAATGGTCGAACTCGTGTGGATCGAGGTCGAGATCGAGGTCGAGGTCGAGAGCGGCCCCGGAGCGCACGACCGCCCCGGCCGCGCCTGACGCGCGGCTATGAGCCCGCGGCCCCCTCAGGGATCCCGCCTGCCGGAGGGGTGGGGAAGGCCGCCCCCCTCCGAGCCCGACGGGGCGGGCGTGATGAGCTGCTGGAGCTTCGGGGCGTAGTGCGCGACCACGGCCTCGGGCCGGCTCTGCAGCGCGCCGTCGTCCGCGATCCACAGCGCGTACATCAGGCCGCCCACCATCGCCGCGGCCAGCCGGGCGCGCAGCTCGGCGTCCTCTCCCTCGAGCAGTTCGGCGAGGGGACTCACAAAGCCCCGCTCGTGCAGATCGGCGAGCACCGCCTTGACGCTCTCGGCCTCGCTCGCGCGCACGAGCGCCAGGAAGGTGCTGCGCAGCGGGCTTCCGGGCGCGACGATCGCGCGCACGATCTCCTCTCCCAGCCGGTCGACCGGGGAGTGGAACGGCAGCAGCCCGTCGGTGTCGGGCTGCATGCAGGCGACGAACAGCTCCTCCTTCGAACCGAAATGCCTGATGACGAGAGCGGGGTCCGTGCCCGCGAGCCTCGCGATGTCGCGCACCGAGGTGCTCGCGTAGCCGCGCTCCGCGAACAGCTCGACGGCCGCCGCGAACACCGCCCGCTTGCTCCGACCCCGCGCTCCGCCCACGCTCATATTCTGTCATCGCCGGGAAAATAGTCAACGCTGTTGACACGCCGCCGGGGGCGGCGGATGATCGAGATACGAGGAGAGTCGCGCGGCGGCTCGAATGCGAGAGAAGAGAAGAGGGAACGAGATGTCCGAGGAAGTACGCCCCATCACGGCCCAGAGCACGATCAGCGACTGGCTGGATCACCCGACCGGCGGGCCGCTGCTGCGCGAGATGCTCTCCGCGTCGGGCCAGGACGCGGGGGCGCTGGCGCCGGTGCACGGGCTGCCGCTCCAGCGCCTCGTCGAGCTGAGCCAGGGGCAGATGCCGCAGTCCGTCGTCGACGACCTCGTGCTGCGCGCGAACGGAGGGACCATGCCCGAGGCGGAGGCCGCGGCAACGGGGTGGAGCGAGCGCGTCACGGCCGGGCGCTTCGACGGCAGGACCGTGATCGTCACCGGTGCGGGCTCGGGCATCGGGCGCGCCACCGCCGCGCGCGTGGTCCGGGAGGGCGGTCGCGTGGTCGGAGTCGACGTGTCGGCCGATCGGCTCGCCGAGGTGGCGGGCGAGCTCGGCTCAGGCTTCGCGGCCGTCACCGCCGACATCACCTCCGAGGAGGGCGTCGCCGCGATCCTCGCCGCCACCGGCGGTCGCGTGGACGGCCTCGCGAACGTCGCGGGCATCATGGACGACATGTCGGCGCTGCACGAGGTCACCGATGCGCTCTGGGACCGGGTCATCGCCGTGAACGTCACCGGCATGATGCGCCTGACCCGCGCGGTGCTGCCGCTCATGATCGAGGCCGGCAGCGGTTCGATCGTGAACATCGCGTCGGAGGCGGGGCTGCGGGGGTCGGCCGCGGGCGCGGCCTACACCGCCTCGAAGCACGCGGTCGTCGGCCTGACCAAGAACAGCGCCTTCATGT
>CALMSE010000346.1 GCA_937872275.1 uncultured Leucobacter sp.
TGCTCATCGCGGCCGGCGCCGCGGTCGTCGCGGGAGCCGCGGTGTGGGCGGTGCTCGCGCTGCGGCGATCCCGGGCGGCGAAGCAGACGGCGGGCGGGGACGATCCTTCGCCCTCCGACGCGGTGGACGAGTGAAGGAGCGGGCGAGATGAAGGAGAACAGCATGACCACGGGGACCAGCCTGTCGCAGCGACTGCGCGCGGTGTCGTTCGGAGGGCACGGGAGCAGCGAGAGCTGGGAGGGCGAGGAGAAGAGCGGCCCGCGCTATTACGACGCCTACCTGAACGGCGGCCTGAACCGGGAGGGCATCGCCGCGCAGGCCGCGCAGCACTTCCTGATGTACGAGGCCATCGAGGGAGCGGCCGAAGAGCACCGTCGACGCCTGGGCGAGGACTTCGCCTTCTGGCTCCCGGAGCTGCACCGACTGCCCGCGCTGCGGCGCGATCTCGAGCACTGGATCGGGCCCGACTGGGAGAGCGAGGTGCGGAGCCGCTACGCGACCCCCGGCATCCGCGCATACGCTGATCGCATCGACGAGGTCGCGCGGGCCTCGCTGCCGCACTTCGTCGCCCACCACTACACCCGCTATCTGGCCGACCTCTCGGGCGGTCTCATGATCGCGCGCATGTTCGAGCAGAGCTACGGGATCGAGGGGGACGAGGGGGTGCGGTTCTACCGCTTCGCGGAGATCGAGGATCCGAGGGCCTACAAGGACCGCTATCGCGAACTGCTCGACAGGGCGGACTTCTCGGAGGAGGAGCAGGGCCTCATCGTGGATGAGGTCGCCCTCGCATACCGCTTGAACAACGCCGCCGGCTCCGACCTCGAGGCCCGCTTCGAGGAATACCGCGCGGCCTGACCCAATTCGGACTTGCATCGTCTGATGAAATTCGTCAGACTAAGAACAGTCTGACCTTACTTAGGCATGCCTAAGCCTGTGTCAGTGCGACGGCCCACGGCCGACAGTGCCCCATCCGATTACCGAAGGAGACCTCACATCGTGAGTACCCCCGCCCGGCGAACGCGCAGCAGATCGCCACGTCTGCTCGCCTTCGCGACGACATTCCTGGTCGCCCTCGGCGGCCTCATCGCGGTTCCCACCGCGGCGAACGCCGCGCCCACGGGAGTGACCAGCGCCACCCTCGACTGGGGCTTCAAGGCGACCTGGCGCAGCTACATGACCATGTTCGGCGGCTACGAGATCTTCGGCGGGGGAGCGAGTGCGACCCCCGCGCCCTACAACTGGGGCACCGCCGCCAGCGGCAGCTACGACCCGGACACGAAGCAGGGCTCGTTCACGACGCCCG
This sequence comes from uncultured Leucobacter sp., assembly GCA_937872275.1. GTDB lineage: Bacteria > Actinomycetota > Actinomycetes > Actinomycetales > Microbacteriaceae > Leucobacter. The sequence goes on from CALMSE010000346.1 coordinate 1,307, forward strand.
GCTCGGTCAACTGGACGGGTTGGCACGGGATCGACATCACCATGTCGAACCTCACGGTCGCCTTCGACCTGAACGCCGGCAGCGGCACCGTCGCGCAGGGAAGCGACGTCATCGCGACGTTCAGCACCGCGGGTGCGACGGTGAGCGAGACGAGCGGAAACGTCACCGTGACGGGCGCCGCCTCGCAGGGCACGGCCGCCACCGAGGCGATGTTCGCGAACGCCGACTACGGGGCGGGCAAGCCGCTCGACCCGGTGTCGTTCAGCCTGAACTACCAGGTGCCGGCCACCCCGACCACCACCACGCTCGGCTCCCTGCCGAGCGAGGTCGAGCTCGGCACCCCGGTGGACCTCGTCGCCACGGTGGCCCCCGCCGCGGCCGGCAGCGTCGAGTTCTTCAACGGCGCCGGCTCGCTCGGCAGCGCTCCGGTCTCCGGCGGCGTCGCCAGCCTGCCCGCGGTCACCCTGCCCCAGGGATCGAACAGCATCACGGCGACGTTCACATCGACCGATCCCGCCTACGCCGGTTCCTCCACCGCGGCCCCGAGCGTCATCACGGTGACGGTCCCCGCCTCGGCGGTCGCGACCACCACCACGGTGGGCGCGCCCGCACCGGCCGCTCCGGTGACCCTCGGCACCTCGGTCGAGCTCACCGCAGCCGTCGAGCAGAGCGATGATCCGGCCGTGAAGCCGGCCGGCACGGTCGAGTTCTTCTCGCTCGCGCCGGGCAGCACCGAGCGGGTCTCGCTCGGCGGCTCGCCGGTCGACGCCGGCGGCGTCGCCACCCTGTCGACCACCGGGCTCGCAGCCGGAGGCCACAGCTTCGTCGCGGTCTTCACGCCCGAGGTTCCCACCGCCTTCCAGTCGAGCGAAGGCGTGCGCGCCGCGAACTACGGCGTGGTCGATCCCGACGCCCCCGAGCCCTACGCGCCGGGTGCGAACGCAGAGGCGACCTCCGGCGCCACCGCCACCTGGAATTGGAGCGCATACTCCTCCGGGTGGGCGAAGACCGCCGAAGGCGACGCCACGGTGAACGGTCAGACCTTCGAGCTCTCGGACGGCGAGGTGCTCGCGGACGCGGGCGGCGCCGTGATCAGCTTCGAGGCCGTGCTGCGCACCACCGCCTACGGCACCGAGGTCGTCGAGCTGCACGATCCGGCGCTGCACCTGCGCGCCGACGGCTCGGGCGTCTGGGTCGCGAGCGTGAACAGCGGTACCGAGCGCGTCGTCGTCGGCACCTTCTCGGGCGTCGACGCGCAGCCCGGCGAGAGCGGCACGCGCACGGTCGACTTCGACTACGCAGGCACCACCGCGCCCGGCACCTGGTACGTGCACAGCGGCGTCGGTCGCACCGACGCGTGGGCGAACCAGTTCGTGCTGCTGGTGCCCTCGGCGATCCGCTCGTTCTACTACCAGACGACCGATTCCGCGGCCCAGGCGACCAAGCCGGCCTCGCCGCTGGCCGTCGACTTCGAGTGGCCCGCGGTCTCGGACACGAGCCTCGAGGTCTCGCCGGCCTCCCCGGTCGTGCTCGGCAGCGATGTGACGCTGACGGCGACCGTCGCCCCGCCCGCGGCCGAGGGCACCGTCGAGTTCTTCGACGTCTCGGTCGTCGACGGCGAGACGTCGCTCGGCACGGCCGCGGTCGAAGACGGCGTGGCGACGTTCACCACCGATGAGCTCGTCGCGGGCGGCCACACCTTCCGCGCCGAGTTCACCTCGAGCAACGGCTTCGACGCCAGCGATGCCGAGACGACCGCCAACTTCGGCGTGGTCGACCCGGCTCAGGCGGCGGTGTGCACCCCGAGCGCGAGCGCGAGCGAGACCCTCACCGGCGTCACCGCCGAGTGGGACTGGAGCGGCTACTCCTCGGGGTGGGCGAAATTCGCGAGCGGCAACGTCGCGGTGAACGGCCAGACCTTCGCGCTTTCGAACGGCACCGCCACGGTCTCGGACGACTGCGTGCGCATCGCCTTCACCGGCACGCTGCGCATCGAGGCCTACCAGGGCTTCTTCCCGCCGCACGGCCAGTGGGTGGAGCTCGTGAACCCGGTGCTCACGATCGACTCGAACGGAGACGGCGCATGGGCGGCCGGCGTGCGCTCGGGTGCCGGCGATCTGAACACCACGACGAGCGCTCCCACGGTGATCGCGGCGATCGACGGCGCGACCTTCCCCGACTTCAGCCAGAACTCGGTGACGGCGCAGGTCGATCTCGCCTA